>NZ_JADQDD010000040.1 GCF_019263595.1 Pseudonocardia sp. KRD291
CGACGGTGCCGCCGTCGGCGCGCTCGGCCGGGAAGTCCTTGATCAGGCCGGTGATCTCGCGCATCGCGCCGGACACGGCGATCCCGAAGACGCCCTGGCCGCCCTGCAGCAGGTCCACGACCTCCTCCGGGGACGTGCACTCGTAGACGGTCGTGCCGTCGGAGAACAGCGTGATCCCGGCGAGGTCCCGGATGCCGCGGCGGCGCAGGTGCTCCACCGCGACCCGGATGTTCTGCAGTGACACCCCGGCGTCGAGCAGACGCTTGACGATCTTGAGGACGAGCACGTCCTTGAACGAGTACAGCCGCTGGCTGCCGGAGCCGGCGGCGCCACGGATGGACGGCATCACCAGCCCGGTGCGGGCCCAGTAGTCGAGCTGGCGGTAGGTGATCCCGACGACCTGGCAGGCGGTCGGCCCACGGAACCCCACCAGCCGGTCGGACACACCGTCGAAGCCCTCCCCGACGAGCGGGTCCGGGAACAGCTCACCCTGTCCCGGCCCCTCGGGTGGTGAGGCGTCCACGGAGTCTCCCTCGCGTCGGCACACCCGGGGCGGATGCCACGGTTGTCGTTACGACGGAACGGTAGGCCCGCTGACCTGGGCGGTCAACGCGGCTCGCCGGGACGGGTACACCGACGGCGGGCGTGTCGCCCGTCCGGTTCGCCCGCGGTCACCGGATCGGCCCATCGGCACGGCGGGACGACGCCCGGGCTCGTCACAGGCCGTCACCTGAATGGTGGGGAACGGCGTAGGGCGACCGCTGAGCGTCGCCCGGGCCGCTCGCCGACACGCCACACGGCGTGTGCGCGACCCCGGGCCGGTGATCGTTCCCGGCAGCCCGTTCGACGCCCCGGGCGTGTCGGACGTCCTCAGCCCGGCTGGGCGCCGCGGAAGTCCTCCGGGGAGACCGAGTCGAGGAACTCGCGGAACTTCTCGACCTCGTCCTCCTGCTCGTCCGGGATGACCAGGCCGGCCTCGGAGAGCACGCTCTCGTCGGCGTGCACCGGAACCCCGGTCCGCAGGGCCAGGGCGATCGAGTCGCTCGGCCGTGCGGAGACCGTCACTCCGCCGTCGAAGATCAGCTCGGCGTAGAAGGTCCCCTCCTGCAGGTCGGTCACCCGGACCTGCTCGAGCCGCCGGCCCAACGCGCCGATCACGTCCTTGAGCAGGTCGTGGGTCAGCGGCCGAGCCGGCTTGACCCCCTGCTGCTCCAGGGCGATGGCCGTGGCCTCCACCGATCCGATCCAGATGGGCAGGTACCGATCTCCGTTGGTCTCACGCAACAGGAGAATCGGCTGGTTGGCGGGAAGTTCGACCCTCACACCCACGACGCGCATCTCGCTCATCCGCCCGCCTCCTCAGCCACTGCGTCCGCACTCCGATCGGGGCCCCCGCGTTCAGCGACCTGCACTGTGCGCACCCGGGCGAACCGCTCGGCGTCTGGTTCTGATGACGCTACACGGGCGATCGCCCTGGCGCGCGCCTCCGGAAGGGGCGATCGGTCACCTTTCGGCGACCGACGCGGGGGCTTCTCCGCCCGTCCGGGGGAACGACTCGACGCGGCACCGTCCGCCGGTGTCGTGATCGACACCGACCGCCGCTCCGAGGGGTCTCTCAGGCGCCGGTCTCGCGCGGCCCGGTCAGGAAGACCAGGCGGAACTTGCCGATCTGGACCTCGTCACCGTTGGCCAGAACAGCGGTGTCGACCGGCTCCCGGTTGACGTAGGTGCCGTTCAGGCTGCCGACGTCGACCACGACGAACTCGCCGGCGTCGCGCCGGAACTCGGCGTGCCGGCGCGAGACCGTCACGTCGTCGAGGAAGATGTCGCTGTCCGGGTGCCGGCCCGCGCTCGTGGTCGGGATGTCGAGCAGGAACCGGGAGCCGGCGTTGGGCCCGCGGCGGACCACGAGCAGCGCGGAGCCGGGCGGCAGGCCGTCCACGCCGGAGACCGGCTGCTCCTGGCTCGGACCCTCGGCCTCGGAGAGGAAGTCGGCACGGAAGACCGATGTGGTCTCCGGTGCGCGCTCCGGTGGAACGTCGGGTCCGTCGTTCGTGGTCACCTCGGGGTCTCCTCCTGGGGTGCGAGGTCCCGGACGGGTCCGGGCGGATGAAGGGTGTGAAGCTACCGCTCTGTGTTGATCAGCCGGCGCAGGAGGTCCCCGTCAGGAACCGTCGGCCAGTTGGCGGTACGCGTCGGCGTCGAGCAGCTCGTCCAGGGCCGCGGCGGCACCGTCGGCCAGCTTCAGCTCGACGATCCAGCCGTCGCCGTACGGAGAGGAGTTCACCAGCTCCGGACTCTCGTCCAGCTTCTCGTTCACCGCGACGACCTCACCCCCGATCGGGGCGTAGATGTCCGAGACGGACTTGGTGGACTCCACCTCGCCCATCGCGGCACCCGCCGCGACGGTGTCTCCGACGTCGGGCAGCTGGACGAACACGACGTCCCCCAACTGCCCCTGGGCATGATCGGTGATACCGATCCTGACCACGCCGTCCTCGGTGGTGCGGACCCACTCGTGGGCCTCGCTGTAGATCAGATCCGCCGGTATCTCCGAACTCACGCCGGGAGCCTATCCTTCTCCACCCGGGCGACCGGAAGGGGTCGGCCCCGCCGGCCGGTCCGCCCCCGCGCCATCCGCGGGCCCGCCCGCGGCGGGGTGCAGCGGCCGCCGCAGCGCGAGCACGAACTGGGCCAGATAGAGCAGGCCGGTCCACAGGTAGAGGGCCACCCCCCAGCCGGCGAAGCCGTAGGCGATGACCCGCACGACGAACTCCGCGGAGGACGGCCCGTCGCCGAGCAGGAGCAGCGGGAACGCGTAGAGCAGGACGAACGTGGCCGCCTTGCCCAGGTACGTGACGACGAACGGGCCGTAGCCGCGCGAGCGCAACACCAGCACGCACCCGGCGAGCACCACGTCCCGCGCGATGAGCGCGGCCACCACCCACCAGGGGATGATGTCGCGCAGCCCCAGCCCGACCAGGGCGGCCAGGATGTAGAGGCGGTCCACGGCCGGGTCCAGGAGCGCGCCGAGCCGGCTGTACTGGCCGAGGACCCGGGCGAGCTTGCCGTCGAGCCAGTCGGTCGCGCCGCCGACGGCCAGCACGACGACGGCCCATGCGTCGGCCTGCGGGCCGAGCATCAGCCACAGGAACAGCGGGACACCGGCCAGGCGCAGCGCACTGAGCGCATTCGGGACGGTCAGCACCCGGTCCCGCTGGCCCGGCGGGAGCTCGGGCAGCCCGGCCATCCGGGACACCGCGTCCGCGGCGCCGGTGACACCGCCCCCAGGCGAGGGGGCACCGCCCCGGGGTGCGGGGACACCGCCCCCGGGCGAGGGCACCCCGGCCGGTGCCCGGCCGACGCGCCCGGGACGGTCGTCGTCCCGACGGTCGTGTTCCGGGCCCTCCTGACCGGGCCCGGTCGTCATCCCGTCCCGGTCCGTCACCCGTTCCGCCCCGCCACGCGGCGAGGATATCCCCGCCCGCGGCGTGCTATTCACCGCCCGGGGCGTCAGGATGGCGGGATGGACACGATCACTCTCAAGGGCGTGCAGGGCCCGCTCAAGCAGCAGTACCGCGACGACCCGGAGTCGGCCGTGGTCACCCTCAAGGCCGACGGCGAGCTCGACGGCAGCGGCGTGGCGTGCAAGGTCTCGACCGGCCAGGCGATGGCCGAGGCCGGGCTGCACCCGGCCACCGGCGGCGACGGCACCCAGCTCTGTTCCGGCGACATGCTCCTCGAGGCGCTCGTGGCGTGCGCCGGCGTGACCATGCGCGCGGTCGCCACCTCGATGGAGATGAACGTGTCGGGCACCGTGCAGGCCGAGGGCGACCTCGACTTCCGCGGCACGCTCGGCGTGGCCAAGGACGCGCCGGTCGGGTTCCGCGACATCCGCCTGCACTTCGACGTCGTCACCGACTCCGACGACGACCAGGTCGCCAGCCTGATCAAGCTGACCGAGCGCTACTGCGTGGTGCTGCAGACGATCAAGGGCAGCGCCGCGACCGAGGTCAGCGTGGCCACCTCGTCGTGACCCCGACGTCGGCGGGGTCGGGGGTGCGCGCGAGCGCCCCGGGCCCGCCCGCGGACCCGGCTCTGCTCGGTGCGCTGGAGGCGGTCGTCGGCCCGCGTCGCCTGCACCACGGCGACGCGGTGTCCGGCCCGGCGTCGGACTGGTCGCACGACGAGGCGCTCGGCGTGGCGGCGCAGGCCCCGGCCGCCGTCGTCGAGCCGGTCTCGGCGGACGAGGTGGCCCGGGTGCTCGCCGTCGCCGCGACGCACCGGGTCCCGGTCACCGCCCGCGGCTCGGGCACCGGGCTCTCCGGCGCGGCGGTGCCGGTCCCGGGCGGGCTGGTCGTCTCGTTCGGCCGGATGGACCGGATCCTGGAGATCGACACCGAGAACCACGTGGCCGTCGTCGAGCCGGGCGTGACGCTGGAGCAGCTGGACGAGGCGACCGCGGAGCACGGGCTCTGCTACCCGGTCTACCCCGGCGAGTACGGCGCGAGCCTGGGCGGCAACGTCGCCACCAACGCCGGCGGCATGCGCGCGGTGCGCTACGGCGTGACCCGCAACCAGGTCCTGGGCCTGCAGGCCGTGCTGCCGACCGGCGAGGTGATCCGGACCGGCGGGAAGGTGCTCAAGGCCAGCACCGGCTACGACCTCACCCAGCTGATCACCGGTTCGGAGGGCACCCTCGCCCTGGTCACCGAGGCGACGCTGCGGATCTACCCGCGGCTGCCGCACCAGGTCACCGTGCTGGCGCCCTACGCCTCGGTGGACGAGGTGACCGCCGCGGTGCCGCGGGTGCTCGGCGAGGGCGTGGCGCCGCTGGTGCTGGAGTACCTGGACCGGGCCACCATGGACGCGATCACCGACCTGACCGGCCTCGACCTCGGCGTCGACGCCGGTGTCCGCGCCCACGCCGAGGCGTTCCTGCTCGTCGTGCTGGAGGGCCGGGGCACCGCGCGGCTCGAGGAGGACACCGCCGAGCTCGGCGGCCTGCTCGACGGCACCGGCGCGATCGAGACCTACGTGCTGCCCGGGCCCGCGGCCCGGCGGCTCGTCGAGGCACGGGAGAAGGCGTTCTGGGCGGTCCGGGCACGGGGCGCGCGAGAGATCGTCGACATCGTCGTGCCGCGGGCGTCGGTGCCCGAGCTGCTGCGCCGCGCCACGGGGATCGCCGAGCGCCACGGGGCGCGGATCGCGGGCTGCGGCCACGCCGGGGACGGCAACGTGCACCTGTCCGTGTTCTCCGCGGAGCCGGACGGGGACGTGGGCGACGTGCTGCACAACCTGTTCGCGGCCGGCGCGGCCCTCGGCGGGCTGATCTCCGGCGAGCACGGCGTCGGCCGCGGCAAGGCCGCGCACTTCGCCGAGCTGACCGATCCCGCGGTGCTGGCGCTGATGCGCCGGCTCAAGCAGGCGTTCGATCCCGGGGGCCTGCTCAATCCCGGCGTGCTCCTCGACCCGCTCCCCGAGGGCGACGAGCCCGCCCGCGGCGGCACCCCCTGCCCACTGTGAGCGACCGGCCCCCGCACCCGTAGCCTGAACGGCGGCACCGATGATGCGGCGAACGGCCCGACCCGACCGCGGAGGTGGCGCACGGTCGCGCCGGGGGACCCGTTCGGCGCGGCGGTCCGACGCCTCGGCGCGCGGACCTGCGACGATCGGTCGGAGCCCGGGTCGCCCGACCGTACTGTGAGAACCGTTGTGAGATCGGTACCGGTAGGTGAGGCGTGATCAAGCTCGCGGGTGACCTGTCATCCGGCGATCACGTGTGCGCGATCCCGGACAGTGACGAGCATCTCAGCGAGCTGTCCGCCCGCTTCGTCGCCGGTGGTCTGCGCCGGGACGAGAAGATCTTCTTCTACGACGACGCCGGGGCCGCCGACGCGATGCTCCGCCGCATGTACGAGGACGGCGCCCCGGTCGAGGAGCCGCTGCGCACCGGCCAGCTCGAGATCATCCCGGAGGAGTACACCCGGGCCGCGTTCCGGACGCCGATCGGCGCGCTGGCGGAGTCGGTCGCCGGCACCGTCTGGGACGCCGTCGACCACGGCTACGCGGGGGCCCGCCTGACCGGGCAGATGCACTCGTCGGTCGAGCCGGGCACCTCGGCGACGCTGCCCGAGTTCGACGGCGCGCTGGACAGCGTCCTGGGCCGCAGCCCGCTCACGGCGCTGTGCACCTACGACCACGGGCACTACACCGACGAGCAGATCGAGATCATGCGGGCGCTGCACCGCGACCACCTCGCGCTGACCGGGGCCTACGACGACGGGCTGATGCGGATCGTGCGGATCGACGCCACCAGCGCCCGGCTGGCCGGCGAGATCGACCACAGCAACCGGCCCAAGATCGCGTCGCTGCTCCAGTCGTCCCTGGACTCGGCGCTGCGGTCGGCGGACGCGTCCACCGACATCGAGCTGGACATGGCCTCGGTCCGGTTCATCGACGTGGCCACCGCGGTGAGCTTCGTGCACGCCGCCGAGATGTTCCCGGCCAGCCACAGCCTGGTGCTCAACCGGGTCCGGCCCCGCGTGCAACGGATCCTGGACCGCTGCGGGGCCCCGTTCGCGCCGCAGCTGAGGTTCTCCGACCGCGCGCCCTCGGGGACGCTCTGATGCGGGTCAACGAGGCACCGGCCCCGCGGTTCACGCACGGGCTGGTGGCGCACGACGGGCCCGCGGACTTCGCCGGGCGCGTCGCCCCGCTCGCCGCCGCGGCCCTGGACCGCGGCGAGCAGGTCACCCTCGCCGTCTCCCCCGCCACCGAGGAGCTGTTGCGTGCCCGGCTCGACGACGGGCAGGTCACCTCGCTGACCGCGTTGGCACCGGCCGCCCGCGCGTCCGGGCAGACGGTGGCCGCCTGGCGGGCCCGCGAGCTGCGGGCCCTGTGCTCGGCCGGCCGCGACGTGTTCGTCGTGGCCGAGCACGACGCGGCGCTCGACGGGCCGGACGGCAGCTACTGGACCGAGCTCGAGGCCGCGCTCAACATCTCGCTCGGCGGCTTGCCGGTCACCCAGATCTGCGGGTACCCGCAGATCCCGCTGCACCACGTCGTCGGCGACGCCGCCCTCATCAACCACCCGCTGCTCCTGCACGGCGGCGACCTGATGCACAACCCCGAGCACCGCAGCCCGGCCCAGGTCATGGCGAACCTGCCGGTGGCGCCGCCGGAGCTGCTCGGGCCGCCGGACGTGTTCCTGCGCTACAACACCTTCGAGCTCAGCCGGGTACGCGACGCCGTCGAGGACGCGGTCCGTGGATCCGAGCTCGAGCGGACCCGGGGCGAGGACCTGGTGCTCGCCGTCAACGAGATCGCCACCAACGCGGTGGAACACGGGTCGTCGCAGGCCGAGCTGTTCCTGTGGGCCGGGGCCGACGAGCTGGTCTGCGAGCTGCACGACGAGGGCCGGCTGGAGCAGCCGCTGATCGGGCTGGCGCCCCCGCACCCGTCGCAGGCCCGCGGCCGCGGTACGTGGATCGCCCGCCAGCTCTGCGACGCCCTGCACGTCTGGCGCGACAGTGGTGGAACCCACGTGCGGCTTCTGGCCCGCGCCTGAGCTACGCTGGGGGGCGACCGCGCACGGGAACCGCCGCCCGCCGTCCGTGCCGGTTGGTTTCTGTCGTGCCCGGAACCCGTGGACGCACGCCGTCCCGGCCGACGCCAACCGCCGCGGGCCGACCGCCACACCCTCAGGGACATCCCATGTCCGACGATCACCGTCGATCCCGTCCTGACTTCTGCGTACCCAACATCCGGCTGCTCGGCGCCTTCGCGCTGCACGTCGGCGCCGACGCGATCGCCCTGCCGGTGGACGCCCGCCGGCTGGTGGCCTACCTGGCCGTGCACCCCCGCCCGCAGCCGACGGCGGCGCTGGCCGCGGACCTGTGGCCGGGCCTGAACCCGACCGCCGCCGCCCGCCTGCTGGACGAGGCCGTCGCCGACGTCGACGTCCCGGGCCTGCTCTTCGGTGACGACCAGGGCCGCCTGGCGCTCGGCGACGACGTCGCGGTCGACCTCGCCGACGCGATGCTGCTGATCCGTGCCCTGTCCGGCATCCGGGTCGACCGCCGCCCGGACCTGGAGCTGCTCGACGCCGACATCCTGCCGTCCTGGACGGCGTCCTGGATCGCGGTCGAGCGCGAACGCTTCCGCCAGCTGCGCCTGTCCGCGATGGAGAGCCTCAGCGCCGGGCTGACCGCCGCCGACCAGCACGCCGACGCCGTCGCCGTGGCGCGGCGCGCGGTGGCCGCGGCCCCGAGCCGGGAGCGGTCCCGCCGGGTGCTGGTCGAGGCGATGCTCGCCGGTGGCGACGTCTCCGGGGCCATGACCGAGTACGAGGAGTTCCAGGCGCTGCTGCGCTCGAGCATCGGTGCCACCACGGACTCCGAGCTGGACCGGCTGCTCGCACCGCTGGCGTCGGGCTGGCCGCTGGGCCCGGGCCTGCACCGCCCCGTGCAGCGCTGGTCGGTCGGGATGCCGGGCGTGCGCGGCAGCCGCCCCGCCGGACGCCGGCTCGCGGCCGGGAGCCCCGCCTCCGGGCGCTGAGCCCCGCACACACCCGCGCTCACGGGAGGAGCCCGCACACCACGTCGGTGTGCGGGCTCGTCCGCGTCCGGGGCCGGTCTCAGTACCGAGATTCGTTCCGCAGGCTCCTCTCAGTACCGAGATTCGTTCCGCGAGCTCCTCTCAGTGGAACCGCGGGGCGCGCTTCTCGGCGAAGGCGGTCAGTCCCTCGGCGCCCTCCGCGCCGGCGGCACTGGCGGCGATCGCGTCCGCCTCCGCGGCCAGCTGCTCGCCCAGCCCGACGTCCCAGGTGCGGGTGAGCAGGCCACGGATCCGGCCCAGCGCGGCCGTCGGGCCCTGGGCCAGGCGGTGCGCGGTGCGCTCGGCCTCGGCGAGCACCTCGTCGTCGTCGACGACCGTGGCCACCACGCCGGACTCCAGCGCCGTCGCCGCGTCGAGCACCTCGTCGGTGAGCAGGATCCGGCGCGCCCGCGCCGACCCGACCAGTCGCGGCAGCGTCCAGGTCATGCCGCCGTCCGGGGAGAACCCGATCCCCGGGTAGGCCGGACGGATCTTCGTGGAGCGTCCGGCGACCGCGATGTCGGTGGCGCACACGATGCTCATCCCGGCACCGGCCGCCCAGCCCCGCACGGCGGCGACGGTCGGGACCGGCGAGTTGATCAGCGGCTGCAGGAACCCGTGGAACGTGTCGGCGAGACCGTGCACGTAGGCGTGGCGGTCCTGCGCGCCGGCGAAGGCGCGCACGTCGCCGCCGGTGCAGAAGTTCTCGCCCTCCCCCACCAGCAGCACGGCACCGACGCCGTCCGGGTCGGCGGGGTCCTGCCCGTCCAGCGTCGCCAGCTGCCCGCGCAGCTCGTCGAGGACGTCGCCGTCCAGGGTTCCGTGACGACCGCGCGAGATCTGCGCCCGCAGCACCCGCCCGTCCCGGACGACCGTACTCACGACTGCGCCTCCGCGGGAACGAGCACGTCGGCGCTCACGACTGCGCCTCCGCGGGAACGAGCACGTCGGCGCTCACGCCAGGGCCCGCAGCTTCGGCAGCACGTCCTCGGCGAACTGCGACAGGAAGCGCTCCTGGTCGTCACCGGGGCCGTGGAACACCAGGTGATTGAGCCCGGCGTCGACGTAGGGCTTGATCTGGGCGACCGCCTCGTCGGGGTCGGAGGTGACGATCCAGCGACCGGTGATCTGGTCCAGCGGCAGCTCGTCGGCGAGGCGCTCCATCTCCTCCGAGGAGCTGACCGAGTTCTTCTGCTCGGCCGAGAGCGACAGCGGCGCCCAGAACCGGCAGTTCTCCTTCGCCGCCTGCGGGTCCCGGTCGTAGGACATCTTGATCTCGATCGTCCGGTCGATCTCGCCCGCGTCGCGGCCCTCCTTCTCGGCGCCCTCGTAGAGCCCCGGGATGAGCTTGTCGGTGTAGAGCTCCATCCCCTTGCCCGAGGTGCAGATGAACCCGTCGCCCTGGCGCCCGGCGTAACGGGCGGTCATCGGGCCACCGGCCGCGACGTAGACCGGGACGGGCTGTTCCGGGCGGTCGTAGATCTCGGCGTCGACCGTGCGGTAGTACTCCCCGTCGAAGTTGACCTTGCCGTCCTCGGTCCACAGTGCCCGGATCAGACGCACCGACTCGCGCAGGCGGGCGAACCGCTCCTTGTACTCCGGCCACTCCCGGCCGGACACCGCGATCTCGTTCAGCGCCTCGCCGGTACCGACGCCGAGCGCGACCCGGCCCCCGGTCAGCATCGACATCGTCGCGAACTCCTGGGCGAGCACCGCCGGGTTGTAGCGGAACGTCGGGGTGAGCACCGACGTCCCGATCTGCACCCGCTTCGTGCGCTCCCCCACCGCGGCCATCCACGGCAGCGCCGCCGGTGCGTGCCCGCCGTTGTGGCGCCAGGGCAGGAAGTGGTCCGACGTCCAGACGCTGTCCAGCCCGAGCTCCTCGGCGCGGACGGCGTACTCCACCAGGTCGCGCGGGCCGAACTGCTCGGCCGACGCCTTGTAACCGATCTTCACGTTCACTGGGTCCTCCGGGTGGTGCGGCGCGCTCCGATCATCGCCCGCCGCGGTTGCTGCCCACACTGCTACACCCGCGGCCGCTCCGCCGCAGCGCGGTCGCCCGCGGTGGGCGGTTCCGGGGGTGCGGTGCGGCGGCGGGCCGTGGTGGGCGGCTCGTACGATCGCGGGGTGCCCGACACCGTCCCGCCCGTCTACGAGGGCCCCGATTCGGGGATCCCGCTGCCGCCCGAGCCGCCGGACGACGAGTACGGCGACCCGTACCCGGAGGAGCCGTACGTCGACACCCCCCGGGCACAGCGGCCCGAAGAGCCCGCGCCGCCCGCCGGGCCGGTCGCCGCGCCCCCGGCCCGGGAGCCGATGCCCTCGGACCCGCACGAGGTGCTGCGTCGCGTGTTCGGCTACGACGCGTTCCGCGGCGAGCAGCAGGCGATCGTGGAGCAGGTCATCGGCGGCGGGGACGCGCTGGTCCTGATGCCCACCGGTGGCGGGAAGTCGCTGTGCTACCAGGTCCCGTCGCTGGTCCGCCCCGGTGCCGGGGTCGTCGTGTCGCCGCTGATCGCGCTGATGCAGGACCAGGTCGACGCGCTGCGCGCGCTGGGCGTGCGGGCCGGGTTCCTGAACTCCACCCAGAACCCGGACGAGCGCCGCGACACCGAGGCCGCGTTCCTGGCCGGCGAGCTGGACCTGCTCTACCTGGCCCCGGAGCGGCTGCGGGTGGAGTCGACGCTGCGGCTGCTCGACCGGGGGACGGTCGCGCTGTTCGCGATCGACGAGGCACACTGCGTCGCCCAGTGGGGCCACGACTTCCGGCCCGACTACCTGATGCTCTCCGAGCTGCACGACCGCTGGCCGGACGTGCCGCGGATCGCGCTCACCGCGACCGCCACCGAGGCCACCCGCGCCGAGATCGCGCAGCGGCTGCAGCTGACCGGCGCGAAACACTTCGTGGCCGGCTTCGACCGGCCCAACATCCAGTACCGGATCGTGGGCAAGAACGAGCCCCGCAAGCAGCTGCTCGACCTGCTGCGCTCCGAGCACGCCGGTGACGCGGGGATCGTCTACTGCCTCTCGCGCAAGTCGGTCGAGCAGACCGCGCAGTTCCTCTCCGCCCAGGGCATGACCGCACTGCCCTACCACGCGGGCCTCGACGCAGGTGTCCGCCGGCGCAACCAGTCCCGCTTCCTGCGCGAGGACGGCGTGGTCATGGTCGCGACGATCGCCTTCGGGATGGGTATCGACAAGCCCGACGTCCGGTTCGTCGCGCACCTGGACCTGCCCAAGTCCGTCGAGGGCTACTACCAGGAGACCGGACGCGCGGGACGCGACGGTGCACCGTCGACGGCGTGGCTGGCCTACGGCATGGCCGACGTCGTGCAGCAACGCAAGATGATCGACGACTCCGAGGGCGACGCCGCGCACCGGCGACGCCTGGGCCAGCACCTGGACGCGATGCTGGCGCTCTGCGAGACCGTCGAGTGCCGCCGGGCGCAGCTCCTCGGCTACTTCGGCCAGGCTCCGACCGGGGACGCGGCGCGCTGCGGCAACTGCGACACCTGCCTGACGCCGGTCACGACCTGGGACGGCACGGTGCCGGCGCAGAAGGTGCTCTCCACGGTCTGGCGGCTCAAGAAGGAGCGGCGGCAGAGCTTCGGCGCCGTGCACGTGATCGACATCCTGCTGGGCAGGCGCACCCCGAAGATCGAGCAGTTCGACCACCACGAGCTCTCGGTGTTCGGCGTCGGGTCCGACCTGACCGAGCCGCAGTGGCGCGGGGTGATCCGCCAGCTCGTCGCGCGGCGGCTGCTCGAGGTCGGCGGACCGCACTCGACACTGCAGTTCACCGACGACTCCCCGGCCGCGATGCGCGGCGAGCAGAAGGTGCTGCTGCGCACCGAGCCGGAGAAGGCACCCCGGTCGCGACGGTCGTCGGGAGGCCGGTCCACGGCCCCCGCGGCCGAGCTCTCGGCCGAGGCGGCGCCGGTGTTCGAGCGGCTGCGGACCTGGCGTGCCGCGGCGGCCAAGGAGCAGGGCGTGCCCGCCTACGTGATCTTCCACGACGCGACGCTGCGCGAGATCGCCGGACGGATGCCCTCGGACCTGGCCGGTCTCGGTGCGATCAGCGGGATCGGCGAGGGCAAGCTCGCCCGCTACGGCGAACAGGTCCTCGAGACCCTCGCCGAGCAGGCCGCGTGAGCGGCGTGTCGGCGGGTCGCCGCCCGGTGATCGGCCTGAGCACCTACGGCGAGCGGGCCGCATACTGGATCATGGAGCACGAGGTCGTGCTGCTGCCGCGCGAGTACGTCGACCTGGTCACCCGGGCCGGCGGGACGCCGGTGCTGCTGCCGCCCACCGGGGACGCCGCGGACGCCGTCGAGGTGTGCGACGCCGTCGTGTTCGTGGGCGGGCCGGACCTCGACCCCGCGCACTACGGCGCGACGCCCGGCCCGCACGCGGACCCGCCGCGCCCCGAGCGCGACGCCTCGGACCTGGCCGCGGTCCGCCGCGCGCTGGGGCGCCGGATCCCGGTGCTCGGGGTGTGCCGCGGGCACCAGCTGCTCAACGTCGCCCTCGGCGGCACCCTCGTGCAGCACCTGCCCGACGCCGTCGGGCACGAGCGGCACAGCATCCGCCCGGCCACCTACGGCCCGGTCGAGGTGACCCCGGAGCCCGGCAGCCGCGTCGCCGACGTCCTCGGCGGGCCGGTCCGGGTGTGGTGTCACCACCACCAGGCGGTGGACCGACCGGGCGACGGACTGCGCGTCACCGCCCGCGCCGACGACGGGACGGTCGAGGCGATCGAGCTCGACGGGTACCCGTTCGCGCTCGGCGTGCAGTGGCACCCCGAGCAGGACCTCACCGACCTGCGGCTGATGCGCGCCGTCGTCGACGCCGCCCGGACGTCCGACCCCGCCCGGACCTGACGCGCGGCGCGCCCGTCCGGACGCGGGGGCTCCGCGGCACTGGTGCAGACCCCCCGCCTCCTCGGGGTGCCCGTGGGCTTATCGCCGGGCACCCGCCGGTGCAGTGTCACCAGGTATGACCACCTCCAGTGTCCGCAACGACTTCGCGGGCCTGTCCCGGCGGATCTCCGACGCCGGTCTCACCGACCGCCGTCCCGGCTACTACGTCCTGCGCTTCGCCCTGGTGGGCGGCGCCTACATCGCTGCCTTCTGCGGGGTCGTCGCGCTCGGCGACTCGTGGTGGCAGCTCGCGATCGCCGCGTTCCTCGCGGTCGTGTTCGCCCAGGTCGCGCTGCTGGCTCACGACGTCGCGCACCGGCAGGTGTTCCGCCGCAAGGGCACCTGCATGGCGGTCGGGCGGATCCTCGGCAACGTCGGCATCGGCATGTCCTACGGCTGGTGGATGGACAAGCACACCCGCCACCACGCGAACCCCAACCACACCGACCACGACCCCGACGTCGAGCCGGACCTGCTGGTCTGGTCCCAGGACCAGGCACGGGCCAGCAGCGGCATCCCGCGCTGGTTCGGGCGCCACCAGGCGTTCCTGTTCTTCCCGGTGCTGCTGCTCGAGGGCTTCTACCTGCACTACGCCGGCTTCCGCGCCTGCCTGGACCCCAAGACCCCCGGGCGCGGCACCGAGGCGGCCCTGCTGACCGTGCACCTGCTGCTCTACGTGGCCCTGGTGTTCGGTGTGATGCCGTTCTGGCAGGCGGTCGCGTTCGTCGCGGTACACCAGATGCTGTGGGGCCTCTACATGGGTTGCACGTTCGCCCCGAACCACAAGGGGATGCCGCTGCGCGGCGAGGACGACGAGCCCGAGGACTTCCTGCGGCGCCAGGTGCTCACCTCCCGCAACATCGCGGGCGGGCGCCTGGTCGACATCGCCTACGGCGGGCTGAACCACCAGATCGAGCACCACCTCTTCCCTGCCATGCCCTCGGCGAACCTGCGCCGCGCGCAGCCGATCGTCGCCGCGTACTGCGCCGAGATCGGGGTGGAGTACACCCGGACCGGGCTGGTCGACTCCTACTCGCAGACCCTGCGCTCGCTGCACGACGCCGGGTCCCCGTTGCGCGAACCGGAGCTCGCACCGCGCGCCTGAGCGGGTTCACGCCCGTCGGATGCGCTTGAGCACCGGCGGGAGGTCGCCGGTGTGCAGCACCGCGAGGCGCCGGGTGGCCCGGGTCAGGGCGACGTAGAGGTCGTTGAGCCCGCGCGGCGACTCCTGCAGGACCTCGCCCGGCTCGACGAGCACGACGGCGTCGAACTCCAGGCCCTTGGCGTCGGCGATCGGGAGCACCACCAGCGGCGCGTCCAGGTCCTCCGGGTCCGCGCCCGGCTCGAGCAGGGACGCCCGCAGGCCCGCCACCCGCGCCGCCGGGGCCAGCACGGCCGTCCGGCCCTCGCCGATCGCGGCCCGCTCGGCGGCCACCCGCGCCGCGAGGACCTCGTCGGCCCCGGCGCCGGGGAGGACCTCCGCCCACGGCAGGTCGCCGGTGCTGCGCACCGAGCTGGGCGGCTGCAGGGTCGGGTCGATCTCGGCCAGCACGTCGTCGGCGACGTCGGCGATCTCGGACGGCGTCCGGTAGTTGACCGTGAGCTGCTCCAGGCGCCAGCGGCTCGCCACGAACGGCGAGAGCACCTCGCCCCAGGAACCGGCGCCTGCGCGGTCACCGGTCTGGGCGATGTCGCCGACGACGGTCATCGACCGCGACGGCGCGCGCCGCATGATCATCCGCCAGGCCATCGGGGACAGCTCCTGGGCCTCGTCCACGATCACGTGCCCGTAGGTCCACTCCCGGTCGGCGGCGGCCCGGTCCGCGGTGGAGTCGAAGCGCGAGACCTGGCGACGCTCGGCGAGGCGGTCGGCGTCGATGACGTCGGTGGCGCGCAGCAGCTCCGGGTCGAGGTCCTCCTCCAGGTCGAGCACGTCGAGCACGCCCTGGGCGTACTCGACCTCCTCGCGCAGCGCGGCGGCCTCGGCCGCGGCGGCCGCGCTCCCGTCGTCGCCGAGCAGCTCCGCGGCCTCGTCGAGCAGCGCCACGTCGGCCGCGCTCCAGCGCAGGCCGGGCTCGACGTCGTCGGCCGGGGCGTCGCGTTCGAGCAGCGCCCGCTCCTGCGCCGGGATCCGGCGGGCCACCGAGTTGAGCCGCTTGCGGTCGGCGAACAGGTCCGACAGCAGCGTCTCCGGCGAGAGCGTCGGCCACAGCTCGTCGAGCTCGCGGCCCAGCGCGGCGGACTCGGTGAGCTCCTCGCGGATGTCCTCGACGTCGCGGCGGTCCAGCAGGTCCCGGCCCACGGTGCGGGCGACCTGGTCGGCGAGCAGCCGCAGCAGCTCGGTGCGGAAGATCCGCCGGGCCTCGTTGTGCGGCTTGCGCGAGCGCCGGGCCCGGGTACGGGCCTGGGTCACCGTGTCGCGGTCGATCCGGACGTCCTGCTGCTCGACGACGAGCCGGATCGGCTGCCGCGGCACCTGCTGGCGGTCCCGCACGGCCGCGGAGATCACGGCCGACATCTCCGCACGGCCCTTCAGCGCGGCGGTGGGCGCGTCCTCGGGGCGGCGGGCGTCGAGGCCGGGGTAGAGCTGGGCGACCGTGCCCAGCACGACACTGGTCTCCCCGAGCGAGGGCAGCACCTGCCCGATGTAGCGCAGGAACGTCGGGTTCGGCCCGACCACCAGCACGCCGCGCCGGGCCAGCCGGTCCCGGTGGGTGTAGAGCAGGTACGCGGCGCGGTGCAGCGCCACCGCCGTCTTGCCGGTCCCCGGCCCGCCCTGCACCACCAGCACCCCGGAGGGCTTGGAGCGGATGATCCGGTCCTGCTCGGACTGGATGGTGGCCACGATGTCGCCCATCCGCCCGGTCCGCGCCTCGGACACCGCGGAGAGCAGGGCGGCCTCGCTGGTCAGCCCGGACGACGAGTGCGAGGCCTCGGACAGGTCCAGCGGCTCGTCGTCGATCGCTACGACCTGGCGCAGCCGGGTCCGCAGGTGCCGTCGCCGCCGCATGCCCTCGGGCGAGGCGGCGGTGGCGGTGTAGAACGGGCGCGCGGCCGGGGCACGCCAGTCCATCAGCAGCGGCTCGTACTCCCGCTGCTCGTCGAGCAGGCCGATCCGGCCGACGTAGCGGACCTCACCGGTCTCGGTGTCCAGACGGCCGAACGCGAGGCCGTGCTCGGCGGCGCGGAGCCCGGCCAGCCGATCGGTGTAGAGCGCCGCGGCGGCGTCGCGCTGGGTCAGCGCCTGCGGCGTACCGACGGTCTCGTCGTGCAAGGTGTCGTGCAGCCGCTTCGCGGTGTCCCGCCGCCGGTCCTCGAGCTGTTCGTAGAGCATCGCCACGTAGGCCTGCTCGTGCTCCAGCTCGGAACCGGCCTCGTCCTGCCCCGTAGGACGGGGGGCTGAGGCCGCGTCGGGGCCGGCTGGCATGGGGTTGGACACGTGGGGACTTCCTCCACCGACGAGACTCATCAGACGGTCGGAACGCACGGCACGAGGTCATGCCCCGTGCCGTCCGACCGACTGACCAACCTACCAGCGCAGCCCCCCGGCCCGCCGCGATCTCACCGGTGTCAGCGGGTCGGGGCCTTCGCGAACTCCTCGACGATCGCGGCGCAGAACGCGGGCAGGTCGCCGGGGTCCCGGCTGGTGATCAAGCCGTTGTCCCGCACGACCTCCTCGTCGACGACCGTGCCGCCGGCGTTGCGGATGTCGGTGCGCAGGCTCGGGAACGACGTCAGCGTGCGTCCCTTGACCAGGTCCGCCTCGACCAGCGTCCACGGCGCGTGGCAGATCGCGGCGACCGGCTTCCCGGCGTCGAAGAAGCCCTTCACGAACGCACGGACGTCGGCGTCGACACGCAGGCTGTCGCCGTTCACGGTGCCGCCCGGCATGATCAGCGCGTCGTAGTCCGATGCGTTCGCCTTCGACGCGACCGTGGTGACGTCGTAGGTCTCGGACTTGTTGATGTCGCTGTTCATCGACTGGATCGGGTCGGTGGAGATGGAGACGATGTCGGCGGTCGCGCCGGCCTCGGTGACGGCCTTGCGCGGCTCGGTGAGCTCGGCCTCCTCGACCCCGTCGGTGGCGATGATGGCGATACGGCGGCCGTTCAGCTCGTCGGACATGATGCTCCTTCCCGGACCGGCGACTCTCGCCCGGTCCGGGAAACGGCGTACCCGTGTGGTGGTCGCGGAAACCGGGCCGTGGCCCCCGCGCCGGGGCCTCAGCCGCGCTGGCGCGGGGCCCGGCCGTGCGGCTGCTCCACCGGCTCGACGTAGTCGTGCACCGGGATCGGCAGGCTCACCGGGTCCTCGGCCAGCGCGACCGGCTCGTCGTGGTGGCGCAGGCGCATCGGCGAGCCGCTGACCAGCCGGTACTCCGTCTCACCGGGGGTGATCGTGACCCGGATCCGGCGTCCCTGCCAGTGCAGTCCGAACGAGATCCGGCTCAGCGACGACGGCAGCGCGGGCGCGAACGACAGCCCGTCGGCCTCGCAGCGCATGCCGCCGAACCCGAGCGTGACCGCCGACCAGGTCCCGGCCATCGACGCGATGTGGATGCCGTGGTCGGAGTTGCCGGCCAGGTCGTGCAGGTCCACCAGGGCGGCCTCGCCCAGGTAGTTGTAGGCCAGGTCCAGGTGCCCGGTGCGCGCGGCCATCACCGACTGGGTGCACGCCGAGAGCGACGAGTCCCGCACGGTGATCGACTCGTAGTAGGCGAAGTTGCGCCTGCGCTGCTCGGGGGTGAACGCGTCCGGCCGGATCTGCATGGCCAGCACCAGGTCGGCCTGCTTGACGACCTGTTTGCGGTACAGGTCGAAGTACGGGAAGTTCAGCAGCAGCGGGTAGTGCTCGGCCGCGGTGCCCTCGAAGTCCCAGAGCTTGTGGCTGGTGAAACCCTCGGACTGCGGGTGCACCCCGAGGCGCTCGTCGAACGGGATGTACATCGCGTTCGCGGCGTCGCGCCAGCTCGCGACCTCCTCGGTGTCCACGCCGAGGCGCGACGCCGAGCGGGGGTGCTTCGCCGCGACCTCGGCGGCGTAGCGCAGGTTCTGGCTCGCCATCAGGTTCGTGTAGACGTTGTTGTCCGCGACCGCGGAGTACTCGTCCGGCCCGGTCACGCCGTCGATCCGGAAGTT
This sequence comes from Pseudonocardia sp. KRD291, assembly GCF_019263595.1. Lineage (GTDB taxonomy): Bacteria > Actinomycetota > Actinomycetes > Mycobacteriales > Pseudonocardiaceae > Pseudonocardia. The sequence continues at coordinate 18,656 of NZ_JADQDD010000040.1, forward strand.
GCCCTCCGGGTCGTGGTGGCCCAGCGAGCGCCACAGCCGCGCCGTGGCGACCAGCAGGTCCAGGCCGACCTCGAGCTCGAACTTCGTGTCCCCGGTGGCGTTGACGTGCCGGCGCACGGCGTCGGCGATGTCGGCGTTGATGTGGAACGCCGCGGTGCCGGCCGGCCAGTAGCCGGAGCACTCGTGGCCACGGATCGTCCGCCACGGGAACGCGGCGCCCTTGAGCCCCAGCGTCTCGGCCCGTTCGAAGGCCTGCGGCAGGATCGACTGGCGCCAGCGCAGCGCGTCCGCGGCCGCGTCCGGGGCGACGAACGAGAGCAGCTGCAGGCCGAACGTCTCGGTGTCCCAGAACGTGTGGCCGTCGTAGCCGTCGCCGGTCAGGCCCTTGGCCCCGATGCAGCGCCGCTCGGCGCGGGCACCGGCCTGCAGCACGTGGAAGGTGGCGAGGCGGACGGCCTGCTGCAGCTCGGCGTCACCGTCGATCTCGACGTCGGCGGTGGACCAGAACTCGTCGAGGTAGCTGCGCTGCTCGGCGACCAACCCGTCCCAGCCGGTGTAGCGGGCCGCGGCCAGGGCGGCGCGCACCTGGTCGTAGACGGCGGGCAGGCTGCGCCGCGAGGACCACCCGTAGGACAGGTACTTGGTGACCCGCAGCGTCTCCCCCGGCTTGACCCGGGCGATGATCGTGGTCCGGGCCAGGTCCTCGTTGGCGTCCGAGGTGGTCTGGATCCCGGCCGGGCCCTCCACCTCGTGGTCCATCGCCGCGCCGACCCGGAGTGCGGACTTGCGGGTGCGGTGCACCAGCGTCGCCCCGGCGTCGGTGCTGCGCGACATCTCCGGTTCCAGGACGTTGTCCAGCGACTGGTCCAGCCGCGGGTCGCCCTCGTTGCGGCCGGGCAGCTGCTCGTTGGCGACCAGCTCGGACTGGATCACCAGCAGCGCCCCTGCCGGGTCGTCGTCAGGGTCGAGCACCTCGACCTCGTAGCTGATCGCGGCGATCGCCCGCTGGGTCAGCGACACCAGCCGCGTGCTGCGGACCCGGACCGTCCGCCCGGCCGGGGACTCCCACTCCACCTCGCGGTGCAGCGTGCCGGCCTGCATGTCCAGCACCCGCTCGTGCTTGCGCAGGGTGCCGTAGCGCAGGTCGAACGGCTCGTCGTCGACCAGGAGCCGGATCAGCTTCCCGTTGGTGACGTTGATGATCGTCTGCCCGGACTCCGGGTAGCCGTAGCCGCCCTCGGCGTAGGGCAGTGGGCGCACCTCGTAGCAGGAGTTCAGGTAGGTGCCGGGCAGCTTGTGCGGCTCCCCCTCGTCGAGGTTGCCGCGCAGCCCGATGTGCCCGTTGGACAGCGCGAACACCGACTCGGTCTGCCCCATCTTCGGCAGGTCGAGGCGCGGTTCACGGACCACCCACGGCTCGACGGTGAACGTGGGGGCGTGCTCGGGCTTCACGTGCTCTCCAGCAGGTCGGCGAGATCGTTGACGACGACGTCCGCGCCGTGCGAGCGCAGCGCGTCGGCCTGGTCGAGGCGGTTGACACCGATCACGGAGCCGAACCCCCCGGCGTGCCCGGCCGCCACACCGGCCAGCGCGTCCTCGAACACGACGGCCGCGGTGCGCTCGACGCCCAGGTCCTGCGCGGCGGCGATGAACGTGTCGGGCTTCGGCTTGCCCGGGAGACCGCGTTCGCGGGCCACGACGCCGTCCACGCGGTGGTCGATGAACCCGGCCAGGCCGGTGACCAGCAGGATCTGCTCCGCGTTGGCCGAGGAGCTCACGACGGCGGTGGCCAGGCCGGCGGCGCGCACGGCCTCCAGGTATTGGCGCGATCCGGGGTAGACCTCCACCCCGTCGGTGCGGATCTTCTCCTGGACCAGGTCGTTCTTGCGGGTCGAGAGGCCCCACAGCGTCTCGGTGGCCGCGGAGTCGTCGGTGCTGCCCTCGGGAAGGTCGATACCGCGTGAGGCCAGGAAGCTGCGGGTGCCCTCCAGCCGGGGCTTGCCGTCGACGTAGGGCCCGTAGTCGGCGGAGGTGTCGAACGGCCGGAAAGCCTCGCCGTCGCGGCCACGCAGGAACTCGTCGAACATCTGTTTCCACGCCGCGGCGTGCACGCTCGCGGTGTCGGTCAGCACGCCGTCGAGATCGAACAGGCACGCGCGTGTGCCGTCGGGGAGCCCCAGCATGCGCGCACGGTATCCGGATCGGTCGAGAAACCTCGAACCGGCTCCGGAAGTGATCAGCTACGCGGACCGGACAGGTCCAGCGCCAGTACCGTGACCGGCTCCGTCGCCCCGGCCGGTGCCGCCGTGACCAGGCATCGCGCGGTCCCGCCGGGATGCCCCGGCCCGGTCGTGACCCGCACCGTCCCGCCGTCGGGCTCCGGTTCCACCCACCGCTGCACGGCCTCGCGGACGGCGGCCAGCACGGCGAGCGGCGGCACCGGTGCGTCGGCGAGGTCGTCCCCGCCGTCGACGGTGGCCTCGAGGCGGCTGCCGAACCGGGTCCGCTCGATCATCAGGTAGGCCCGGACGGCGCCGAGCTCGTCGGCCAGGGAGATGCTCGGCTCGCCGGCCCGGTCCGCGGCGCGGCTCAGGTCGGCGAACCCGAGCAGCAGCTCCCGGGCCCGCGGCGGGTCGACCCGGACCAGCGCCGCGATCGTGTTCAGCGTGTTGTAGACGAAGTGCTGCTCCAGCCGCCTGCTCAACGACCCGTGCCACGGGGCCTGCTCCGGGGGGCCACCGGGCGCCGGCGCCGATACCGGCTCCGGGGACCTGGTCTCCCGCGGGGTGTCGCGCGCCGCGGGAGCGTCGGCGCCGTTCCCGGGCCGGGCTGCGACCGCCGGGCCCGGCTCCCACAGCTCCGGGTCGGCGTCGTCGGGGTCGACGAGCCCGAGCCAGGTCGGCAGCGCCAGACGTCCGGTGCTGGTGCGACCGCGGTGCTCCACCAGTGCCACGAGGTCCGGCTCCAGCCAGCGCGCGTGCGCGGTGACGTCGTCCGGGACCGGGCCGGTGAACGGGGACGCCTCGACGACCGGCTCGTCCAGCAGCGCCGCGACGTCGTCGCGGGCGTGGGTGGTGCTGATCCCGACCCGCCCGACGTAGGTCGTCCCGCCGGGGCCGGGCAGGCCGAGCAGCACGGCCGCGATCCGGTCCGGTCGCCCGGCCGGGAGCCACCCGCCGACGACGACCTGGCGGGTGCGCCGCAGCGGGACACGCAGCCAGTTCCGGGTGCGCCGCCCGGGCTGGTAGGGCACGTCGAGACGCTTGAGGTGCAGCCCGTCGAGGCCGTACTGCTCGGCGGTGCGCATCACCAGGTCGGCCTCGTCGAGGCCGAACGACGGCGAGACCAGGATCGTCGGCCCGCCCAGCCCGAGCTCGGCCAGCTCGTGGCGGCGCTGCCGGTAGGGCAGGTCCAGGATCCGCCGCCCGTCGGCCCAGAGCAGGTCGGTGACCACGTAGCCGACCGGCACCTCGGCCTGCAGGGCCGCGTCCGGACGGACGGTGTTGGTGCGGCGCATCAGCGGCCGCCGGGACGGGCGCCCGGCCTCGTCCAGGGCGACGACGGTGCCGTCGAGCACCATGCCGGCCTTCGGGGCCTGCTCGCCGAGCGCGGCCAGCTCCGGGAACGAGCCGGTGACGCTGCGCGCGGTCGATGACAGCAGCCGGACCCGCCCGGGCCGGGCGTAGGCGACGCAGCGGTGGCCCTCCCAGCCGAACTCGACGGCCCAGCGCTCCGGGTCGGTCGCCTCGGCCAGCTCACCGGGGGTGGGCAGCATCGGTGGCACCAGGTCGGGCATTCCCGACTGATCGCGCCCCGCCACAGGACGCACGCTAGCGCCACGGCGTCGCCCGGACGTGCGCGGGCGCCCGCCCGGCGCGTGTCACCGGTGCCCCCGCCTGGGACGATGGACCCACCATGACTTCCGCGACCTCCTCCCCCACGCTCGCCGACCGCATCCCGCCCGGCGCCGACCCCGACGCCCTGGTCGAGACGTTCGCCGAGTGGGCGTTCGAGGAGCGGGGGCTCTCGCTCTACCCGGCCCAGGAGGAGGCCGTCCTCGAGCTGGTCACCGGCGCGAACGTGATCCTCTCGACCCCGACCGGCTCCGGGAAGTCGCTGGTCGCGGTCGGGGCGCACGCAGCGGCACTGGCCCGCGGCGAGCGGACGTTCTACACCGCACCGATCAAGGCGCTGGTCAGCGAGAAGTTCTTCGCCCTGATCGAGGTGTTCGGCGCGGACAAGGTCGGCATGCTCACCGGCGACGCCGCGGTGAACGAGCGGGCCCCGATCATCTGCTGCACCGCGGAGATCCTGGCCAACCTGGCGCTGCGCTCCGGTCGCGACTCCGACGTCGGCTCCGTCGTGATGGACGAGTTCCACTTCTACGCCGACCCCTCGCGCGGCTGGGCCTGGCAGGTCCCGCTGATCGAGCTGCCGCAGGCCCAGTTCCTGCTGATGAGCGCCACGCTGGGGGACACGAGCTTCTTCGCCGAGGACCTCACCCGACGCACCGGGCGGGAGACCGCCCAGATCACGTCGGTGGAGCGGCCGGTGCCGCTGCACTTCCGCTACGAGCTCACCCCGCTGCACGAGACGATCATCGAGCTGCTGCAGACCCACGAGGCGCCGGTCTACGTCGTGCACTTCACCCAGCAGTCGGCCGTCGAGCGCGCGCAGTCGCTGATGAGCGTCAACGTGACCTCCAAGGAGGACAAGTCCGCGATCGCCGAGACGATCGGGTCGTTCCGCTTCACCGCCGGGTTCGGGAAGACGCTGTCGCGGCTGGTCCGGCACGGCATCGGGGTGCACCACGCCGGGATGCTGCCGCGCTACCGGCGCCTGGTGGAGACCCTGGCCCAGGCCGGGCTGCTCAAGGTGATCTGCGGGACCGACACCCTCGGCGTGGGGATCAACGTGCCGATCCGCACGGTGCTGTTCACCGCTCTGTCCAAGTACGACGGGACGCGCACCCGCCCGCTCAAGGCCCGCGAGTTCCACCAGATCGCCGGACGCGCCGGGCGGGCCGGCTACGACACCGTCGGCACCGTCGTGGCCGAGGCGCCCGAGCACGACATCGAGAACGCTAAGGCACTGGCCAAGGCCGGTGACGACCCGAAGAAGCGCCGCAAGGTCAACCGCAAGCAGCCCCCGGAGGGTTTCGTCGGCTGGTCGCAGACGTCGTTCGAGAAGCTGCAGACCGCCCAGCCCGAGCCGTTGACCAGCCACTTCCAGGTGACGTTCGCGATGCTGCTCAACGTGATCTGCCGGGGCGGAGACACCTTCGCCGCGATGCGGCACCTGCTCGAGGACAACCACGAGCCCCGTGCCCGGCAGCGCAAGCACATCCTGCGTGCGATCGCGATCTACCGGGCGCTGCTCGCCGCCGGGATCGTCACCGAGACCGGCACCCCGCAGGGACGGCGACCGCAGCTGGTCGGCGACCTGCAGCTCGACTTCGCCCTGAACCAGCCGCTGTCGCCGTTCGCGCTGGCCGCGGTCGAGCTGCTCGACATCGAGGCGCCGGGTTACGCCCTCGACGTGCTGTCGGTGATCGAGGCGACCCTGGACGACCCCCGACAGGTGCTGGCCGCGCAGCAGAACAAGGCGCGCGGCGAGGCGATCGCATCGATGAAGGCCGAGGGCATCGAGTACGAGGAGCGGATGGCGCTCCTCGAGGACGTCACCTACCCCAGGCCGCTCGACGAGCTGCTGCACGCCGCCCTGGAGACCTACCGCCGGGGGGCACCGTGGGTCGAGGACGCGCGCCTGTCGCCCAAGTCGGTCGTGCGGGACATGTCCGAGAAGGCCATGACGTTCACCGAGTACGTCTCGCACTACCAGCTGGCCCGCTCCGAGGGGCTGGTGCTGCGCTACCTGGCCGACGCCTACCGGGCGCTGCGCCAGACGGTGCCCGAGCACGCCCGCACCGACGAGCTGACCGACGTCATCGAGTGGCTCGGCGAGCTCGTCCGCCAGGTCGACTCCAGCCTGCTCGACGAGTGGGAGAAGCTCGCCGCCGGGGCCGACGCGGCCGGAGGCGAGGTGGCACCGCCCTCGGCCGAGGCGGTCGGCGCGGCGCCGTCCGGGGTCAGCGCCAACCAGCGGGCGTTCCGGGTGCTGGTGCGCAACGCGATGTTCCGCCGGGTCGAGCTCGCCTCGTTCGGCCGGTGGGACCTGCTCGGGGAGCTCGACCGCGAGTCCGGGTTCACCGCGCAGCGGTGGCGCTCGGAGTTCGAGCCGTACTTCGCGCTGCACGACCGGGTCGAGATCGGGCCGGACGCACGCGGCCCGAAGATGATCGACATCGTGGAGGAGCGGGAGCGCTGGCTGGTCCGCCAAGTGCTCGACGACCCGGCGGGCGACCACGACTGGGCGATCACCGCCGAGGTCGACCTGGCCGCGTCCGACGACGCGGGCGAGGCCGTGGTGTGGATCACCGGCCTGAGCGACCGCCCCTGACCGGCCGGTGAGGTGCAGGTGGTCGGACACGGCCCGACATTCGGCCCTATCGGGTGAACGGGTTGGTTATGGTGTTCCGTGATCACACGGAGTGAACGACAGTAGCTCGCGCGTGGAACGAGGGGGCTGGCGAATGCGGCACGGCGCGCTCGCAGGTCCGGAGCCGAGAGCGGGCACCGGCCGGTGACCGCTGCGGAGGTCGAGGGTGGAGAGGCGCTCTGCGCGGACGCTCTCGGTGGCCCGGACTCGTTGTGCGACCGGTGGCTGCCCGAGGTCGTCGCCGGCGCGCGGTACCTGGCGCTGCCCACCGACGAGCTGCGGCGCCTGGTCTCGGCCCTGTCCGACCAGTTCCTCGCCGCGGCCCGGGCGGAGCGGTTCGACCCCGAGGACGCCCGCCGGATCGGTCGCGCGCTCGTCGACTCCCACCTCACCGAGCCTGCCGTGCTCGAACGCACCCACCTGGTACTCGGCGAGTGCCTCGCCGACGCCGCGGACAGCCCCGGACGGCTGCGCCGTGTGCTCGCGTTGCAGGCAGCCCTCGGCCGCGGCTACGCCGACGCCCTGCGCCGGCGCACGCTGGTCGAGCACGAGGCGATCACGACGGCGGCGCTGGCCGCCCGCACCTGCGCCGACGAGGCCCGGTGGGTCAGCGAGGCCCGCTTCTCCGCCGTGTTCGACGCCGCGACCATCGGGATCGTCGTGTTCACCCTGGACGGCACGTCGCTCGACGCCAACCACGCCGCCTGCGAGATGGTCGGCCACACCGCCGACGAGCTGCGCGCGATGACCGTCGCCGACTTCGTGCCGCCGGAGCAGGAGCCGGCGTTCTGGGCGGACCTGCCGCGCCTCGGTGCGGGCACCCTGGACCGGGTCACGGTGGAGCGTCCCTACCGGCGGCCGGACGGTCGCCGGATCTGGGTCGACGTCGTCGTCTCCGCCGTCCGCGACGCCGAGGGAGACCCGCGCTACCTGCTGGCGATGATCAACGAGGTCACCGAGCGGATGGAGCTGCAGCAGCGGCTGACCTACCAGGCCCAGCACGACCCGCTGACCGGACTGCCGAACCGCTCGTTGTTCTTCGAGCGGCTGCGGACCTCGATGCACCAGCTCGACGGGGACGGGTGCCGTCCCCGGCCGGGGATCTGCTACCTGGACCTGGACGGGTTCAAGGTCGTCAACGACACGCTCGGGCACCACACCGGGGACCGCCTGCTGCAGGCGCTGGCGGACCGGCTGCGCGACGCGCTCGCCCCCCTCGGACACCTGGTGGCCCGGATGGGCGGCGACGAGTTCGTGGTGCTGGTGGAGCGCTCGCCGGACCGTCGGGCGCTGGAGGACGTGGCCACCCTCGCGCTGGAGACGGTCCGCATCCCGGTCCGCATCGACGACCACGAGGTGGCGATCTCGGCCAGCGTCGGCGTCGTGCGGCACGAGGGCGACTCCGGGCCGGAGGAGCTGATGAAGGCGGCCGACACCACGCTGTACTCGGCCAAGCACGCCGGCCGGGGCCGGTACGCGGTGTTCGACCAGGAGCGGCACCGCTCGGACGTGCTGCGCTTCGAGCTCTCCGCGCAGATGCCCGAGGCGCTGCGCCGCGACGACTTCCGGGTCGTCTACCAGCCGCTGGTGCGCCTGGCCGACGAGCAGACGGTCGGGGTGGAGGCGCTGGTGCGCTGGCAGCGCCCGGACGGCGAGCTGATCGGGCCGGACCGGTTCATCCCGCTGGCCGAGGAGACCGGGCTGGTCATCCCGCTGGGCCGCCGGGTGCTGCACGAGGCCTGCCGCCAGGCCCGGACCTGGCGCGAGGCCGGGCACGACCTGCTCGTCAGCGTGAACGTCGCGGCCCGGCAGATGAGCGAGAACGACCTGGTCGCCGACATCCGCACGGTGCTCGCCGAGTACGACATGCCCCCGGAGCGGCTCCAGCTCGAGCTCACCGAGCGGGACCTGATGGGCACCCCCGGCCGGCCCGCGGCGGCGCTCAAGGAGCTCGCCGCGATGGGCGTGCAGATCGCGATCGACGACTTCGGGACCGGCTACTCGAACCTGTCCTACCTGCGCCAGCTACCGGTGCACAACCTGAAGCTGGCCGGCAACTTCGTGGCCGGGTCCGCCGACCGGGACGACGTGATCCTGCGCGCCCTGGTCAAGCTGGCCCGCTCGCTCGACCTCGACGTCACCGCCGAGGCGGTGGAGACCCGGGACCAGGCCGAACGACTGCGCTCCTACGGCTGCACCAACGCCCAGGGCTGGTACTACGCCCCCGCGGTGTCCGCCGAACGGATCCCGGACCTGGTCCGGGACCCGTTCGTGCGCTGACGGACCGCCGGGGTACCGACCTGCGTCAGGCGTTCTGCTCGTCCCGCCAGGCGATCCAGTCCTTCAGCCTGCCCAGGTCGTAGGACGGGCCGTCCTGCCCGATCGTGAACAGGCGGGCGCCCGCGTCGTGCAGCGCCTTGCCGTTGTCGGCCGGGGAACCCTCCACGGCGGTCGAGCGCTCGATCTCGGCCGGGTCCCGGCCGATGTCGCGGCAGTGCCGGTCGAGCACGCCGCACTTGTGCGTGAACGTCTCGACGTCGCCGAAGCCGTGCCAGATCGTGGCGTGCTCGGCGGTGTAGCGCAGGGTCTTCTTCTCCCCGCCGCCGCCGATCAGCACCGGGATGTCGCGGGTCGGGGCGGGGTTGAGCCTGCCCCAGCGCTCCCGGATGCGCGGCAATGCCTTGCCCAGCTCGGTGAGCCGGCCGCCCGCGGTGCCGAACTCGTAGCCGTACTCGTCGTAGTCGCGCTGGAACCACCCGGAACCGATGCCCAGGATCAGCCGGCCCGCCGAGATGTGGTCCACGGTGCGGGCCATGTCGGCCAGGAGCTCCGGGTTGCGGTAGCTGTTGCACGTGACCAGGGCGCCGATCTCCACCCGCGAGGTGGCCTCGGCCCAGGCGCCGAGCATCGTCCAGCACTCGAAGTGCTTGCCGTCGGGCTCACCGTAGAGCGGGAAGAAGTGGTCCCAGTTGAAGACGATGTCGACGCCGGCCTCCTCGGCGGCGGCGACCGTGCGCCGGATCTCGGAGTAGTCGGCGTGCTGGGGCTGCAGCTGCAGCCCGATTCGGACGGGACGATCTGTGGTCATGATCCCCATCCTGGTCCGGTCCGGACCGGATGACATCTCGGGCCGGTCGTCGCCGGTCAGAGGCGGCGCAGGCCGGACAGGACCCGGTCCAGCAGCGCCAGGTCCGGGCCGGTGCCGGCGTCCACGCCGACGTGCACGCGCAGGCGTCCCTCGGTGGCCAGGTCGCCGATCAGCACCCGGGCCACCCCGAGGGGCACCCGGACGAGCGCGGCCACCTCGCTGACCGAGCGCGGGCGGGCGCACAGCTCCAGGACCGAGCGCCGCTCGCCGACGTCGTTGCCGGTGTCCCCGGTCGACGACACCAGCGTCTCGATCCGCAGCTCCATCCGCGAGCGGGTGCGCCCGCCCGTCACCACGTAGGGCCGTACCGAGCGGGTGGCGGCCGGCGCAGAGACCGGGGCCGGGTCCGGGTCCTCGACGAACCGGGGCATCGGGGTGGTCTCCCACGCCCGGCCCAGCTCCGGTGGCGGCCCGGTCGGCACCGCGGGCGCCGCCGGCTCCGGGGTTGCCGGGGTCGCGACCGGCTCGGCCTCGGCGACGGCCTTCGCGGCGCGTTTACGCTGCCTGCGGGTCTGTCCGCCGAACCGGGCCCCGGTGGGGAGCGCGGTCTCCTCGGCGTCGACGGGCTCGGATTCCTCGGGCGTGCATCCGTGCGGGGCCTCCGGGTCCGGGGCGTGCTCGGCCCGGCGGGCGGGCGCACCGAACCGGGCACCGGTACGACCGGTCTCCGAACGGCCCATCTCCACCTCACTCGTCACGGTCGAAGAATGCCCGAATATGCACCGGACGTGCTACGGATCGGTGACCCGGATGTGACGAGGACGTGACGGCAACGGTCGGCCGGGCCCGGATCACCCGCCCGTGAGCAGCTCCGCCAGCTCGTTCAGCGCGTCGCCCGCCGCCCGTTCGGCGGCGTCGACGGCGCCCAGGAACGCCGCGTACCCGTGGATCAGCCCCGGACCGGGGATCCGCCGGACCGCCACCCCGGAGCGTTCCAGCAGGTCGGCGTAGGCCTGCCCCTCGTCACGCAGCGGGTCGAACTCGGCGGTGGCCACGACGGCCGGCGCGACGCCGCGCACGTCCGCGTGCAGCAGGTCGACCTGCGGGTCGTCCGAGCCACCGGGCAGGTACTGGTCGTAGAACCAGCGCATGTCGGAGGCGGTGAGGAAGTAGCCCTCGCCGTTGTCCACCGTCGAGGGCTGCGACTGGGCCGGGTCGGTCGAGGGGTAGAACAGCAGCTGGGCGGCGACCCGCGGTCCGGCGTCGCGGGCGCGCAGGGCGAGCCCGGCGGCCAGGCTGGCCCCGGCACTGTCGCCGGCCACCGCGACCGGCCGCTCCGGGAACCACTGCGCCACCGCCCGCAACGCGGCCTGCGCGTCGTCCAGCGGCGCGGGGTGCGGATGCTCCGGGGCGAGCCGGTAGTCCGCGGCGACGACGACGGCGCCGACCGCGTTCGCCACCCGCCGGCAGAGCGGGTCGTGGGTGTCGAGGTCGCCGAGCACCCACCCTCCCCCG
>NZ_JADQDD010000400.1 GCF_019263595.1 Pseudonocardia sp. KRD291
CACGAGCCCTCACCCCACACCTGACGCAGCGCTGCGTCGAAGGCTGGGTCGTGCACGTCGACGTGCCCGTAGACCTCGTCCACCATGGCCGCTGAGGCCCAGCCGCCGGCGTCGCGGGCGATCAGCAGGTTCCCGTGCGAGGCGTCGAGCACCGCGGAGGCGAAGTTGTGCCGGAACGCGTGCGGCTTGACCCTCCCCAGGCTTGCCCGCTGCCCGGCCCGGGCGAGCATGCGGCGGGCCCCGGCCGGCGCCCAGGGCTGCCCGGCGTTGGCGCCGTGCAACTGGACCAGCAACATCGCGTGCTGTGCCCGCCCGCGCGGATATTCGCTGGTGATGTAGTCGAAGTAGGCGTGGATCATCGCCGGGCTGACCCGCCTGATCAGCCCGCCGGTCACCGTGCCCTGCTCGATCCGCCAGGGGTGCTTGGTCTTGGCCGCGGCCTGGTTGGGGTTGGCGGGCCGGTGGCAGACGTGCAGATGCGGCGACCGGCACTGCCCGCACGCCGCGTTCTCCCGCAGGTGCAGATCAATCAGGTGAAGCCCGCACAGTTCCCCGACCCGAAGGCCCCCATCGGCCAGCCAGGTCACCACGAGCCGGTCCCGGGCCGAGCTCACCGTGGCCAGCAGCTCCTCCCGCGCCCCGTCGGGCAGCATCTTCGGATGACGCCGGTGGGGGCCCTGCGGGGCCAGTGGGTTGCTCGGTATCGCCTGCGCGGTGTGCCCGAGGAACGAGCGGCGACGGTCCGCCCGAGAGGGCAACCTGCTGGTGTCCAGTCGCTTGCCCAACTCGGTGGTGATCCCGAGTGAGGCTTGATGCAGGTAGAAGCCCTTCAGGCAGGCCGCCGTCGTCGCCAGAGCCGAGCGGCCGTAGGGACGCTTGCCGACCCGCCACGGCTCGCCCAGCGGCATGCGGACCTCCGCGCCGACGATGCCCATGTAACGCTCCAGGTCGCGAAAACCCACGTCGTCGACGGCCAAGCACTCGCGTTCCAGCCAGCGCAGGTGATCGACCAAGAGATAGGCGTAGGTGCGCTGCGTGCCCGAGCCGTCGTACTCGCGCAGAAACCGGTCCGCCTGATGGTGCTCGGTCCCTTCTGGCCACACGATCGTCCAGGACCGCCGTCCGTCCTTGCGCTGGATCTGCTGGACCCGAAGATCCCCGATCACCACTTGCCGTGCCACACGTCCTCCGCGTTGATCTCCGAACAGGACGGACATCCCGAACCCGGTCGGTAAACAACCACGGGACGTCCCCGGAACCACGCAGGACGGACGGCGCGTACAGGTCTATCTGCGGTCGGCAAAATCGACCACCACCGCCCGCGGCCCGCGCCCGAGGGACTCGAGCAGCTCGTCGGTGAGCACGAACCGGCTGCGCCGCCCGGCCGGGTCGCGGGTGAGCTGCTCGAACAGGGTTGCCGCGACCAGGCGCATCGTCGGCCGGGACGGGAACTCCACCCACGACACCGCCACCCCGGCGTGCCGGGCCAGGGCCCGTTCGACCGCGTAGCTCTTGCCCAGCCCCGCCGGGCCGTGCACCACGCCCATCGCCGCCGCCGCCACGACGTGCTCGACGGCCTGGTCGGTCGCGACCAGGCCCGGGGTGGGCAGCGTGCGCGCCCCGGCGATGTCCAGGAAGTGGTGACCCATCAGCGGCTTTCACTCTCTCTCGGCTCGACGGCAGCGGCGGGCGGGCCGGCCAGGTCATCGAGGTCGGCCCCGGTGGCAGCGGTGGCGATGTCGGGGTTCCAGAACGCGAAGTCGGTCTTCAGGTCGAGCAGGTTCGTACGCGCCAGCCGGCGCAGCGCCTCATCGCCCCGCCGCTCCCGGCCGGGCCGGCCCGACATCGGTTCGCGGCGCTCAGCGCCCGCGGCCGCGGCGGTGACGACGGTGGTGTCGGTGACCGGGCCGGGCTCGGTGATCGGGGCCAGCTGGGCGCGGGCCCGGCGACTCGCCCAGCGCTGACGGCGGCCGAGCTCGGCGGCGTCCGCGCGGCGCCGCTCGAGCACCGCCGCGCGTTGCTCGTCGGTCAACGTGTCCTGCGCGAACGCGGTCGCCAACCACACATCACCCCGGAACACCTCGATGCTGCGCCGGTCGTGGGGCATGTAACGGACCTGGACCCGCTCACCGACCAGGCCGTTGAGCTCCGGAGCCAGGAACCGGACCCCGTCGTGATGCACCCCGTCACGGTTGACCGTGCGCTCCCGATCGGCCAGCAGCATCCAGCGCAGCGCCTCGGCCGGGACCTCCCGGAGCGGGGTCGCGTCCTGGTTCCAGCGCCGCAGCGGCGTGCCGCCCACCGCGGAGTGCACCCGGACGGTGTTGTAGTCGGCGACCCAGGCGGCGAAGCGGTCCACGAACAACCCGAGCGCCATCGGGTCGGCGTCCGGGCCCAGCAGCGTGCCGTCGACCGCGCGCGGCCCGCCGGTGTAGAACGGCAACCCGGACAGGAACTCCTGCACCAGCGTCCGGTTCCACCGCTCCACCTTGCCCTTCAGATGCGGGGTGTAGGGCGGGGCCGGGGCCAGCTCCACCCCGAGCGCCGCGCACGAACGGCGCAGCGCGGCCGCGGTGAACTCCAACCCGTGATCGGTGCGCAGCACCGCCGGGACACCGCCGAACGGGCCCCGCGCCGGGTCGACCACGATCCCGCCGCGCACCGCGGCCAGCACGGTCCCCGAGTTCGGACGCAGCGAGATCGCCCACCCCATCACCAACCGCGAGAAGCCGTCGATGAACACCGTCGCCCACGGCTTGACCGGGCGCTGGGCCCGCGGCGCCAACACCAGCACCGGCAGCTCGACGTGGTCGCCCTCCCACATCGCATTCCGGGCCGGCGGCGCCCACCGCAGATACACCTCATACCGGCGCCGCCCCTCCACGCCCTCCACCAACCCGGCCCGCTGACCCGGAGTCAGCTGCGCGGCGAAAGCGCGCTGCAACCGGCGCACCGACAGCCCGTCCGGGCGGCCGGCGTGCAGCTCGCGGTGCACCGCCGCGACGTTGCCCTCCCAGTTCGCGAACGCGTCCAGGTCCGCTTTGGTCAGCTCGTAGCGATCCGACCGGGCCCCGTCCTCCGGCTCGGTGAACACCGCGACCCAACGCCACACCGAGCGCGCGCTCACGCTCAGCTCCGAGCCACCCGACGAACCTCGTCCCCGATCGGCTCACCCGCTCGGCGACGTTCCCGCAGCCGCGCCACCAACAACGCCTTGACCTGCGGGTCCACCCGACTCATCGCCCCAGCTCACCGACACAGTCCGGGCACACCGGCCCAGAGGTTCGCCACCCAGTCCTCGACATCCAGTCCTGCACCACCACGATGGCCGCCGGGTCGCCGGCGGCCAGCACTCCGCCCAGCAGCGGCCCATCACCGCAGCGCACACACGCCAGGTCAGCGACCGGCCCGTCCGGGACGCAGCCACGGCAGAACCGGGCCTGCCTCACCCCGCCCGGGCCCGGCAGCAGCCACGTCATCGCCACCTCCGCGCGTGTGATCGGGTTCGTCGGTACCTGCCCGCACCCCGAACAACGGATGCCACAGGCCTGGCGATACGCCACCCCGACCGGCCGAGACCCCATCGCTACCTCCGCTCCGCCGGCGCCACCCGGGGCGAACCGTCGAGGTGGCGGTAGATCGTCTTGCGCGACACATGGAACGTCTCGGCGATCTCGGCAACGGTGTACCGACGCTTCCCGTCGACGCCGGTCTCGTCATACATCTGCCGGGCGATCAGCACCTGGCGCTGCGAAAGCTTCGGCTTCCGACCCCCGGTGCGACCACGGGCCCGAGCCGCCTCCAGGCCCTCCAGGGTGCCCTCACTGATCAGGTCGGCCAGCATCTCGTCCATCGCACCAATCACGTGGAACAGAAACCGCCCCGCCGCCGTCGTGGTGTCGATGCCCTGCTTGAGCACCACCAGGTCCACACCGCGCTCATCGAGCAACGCCGCGACCTCGGTCAGGTGACGCACCGAACGCGCCATCCGCGACAGCCGAGTGATCACCAGCTCGTCCCCGGCCCGCAAATACTCCAGACACCGGTCCCACTCCGGGCGCCGCGCCAGCTTCCCCGACGCGGTATCGGTCCACACCCGCTCACACCCCGCCGCGCGCAACGCATCGAGCTGGGAGTCATCGGTCTGCGAACGGGTCGAGACCCGCGCGTACCCGTACCGCGCCACCGCCGCAGCGTCCCACAATCGGTACCACCACCACCGTGGCGACACGTTGAATTCGCACGCTAGTTACGGCTCGACGCCACCTGGTCGAACCTTGTTCACCGAAGATCACCCCCGAGGCGGGTCAGAAACGACCCTTTCTGAGTGCAGCTCCTGGTTAAGGCGGCGGGATGGACGACAGACACCTCGAGAGGCTGCCTCGGCTGTGAGCCGGGGGCTCACGCGATGACGGCGAGCCCGCTGAGCACGGCCAGTACC
>NZ_JADQDD010000401.1 GCF_019263595.1 Pseudonocardia sp. KRD291
GGACTCGCCCGCCGCCCGCGGCCTGGGCGTGCAGGGCCTCGCTCAGCCGCCGCGCGGCCGCGTCCTCGTCGCGCGGCGCGCTCATCGGTGCTCCATCTCGCCGGGACCGGCGCGGCGGGCCGGGTCGCCGCCGGAGCGCTGGTCCATGATCTTCGCGACGGCGTCGAGCGCCCGGCTGGCCGTCGACTTCACGGTGCCGCGGCTCATCCCGGCCGCCTCGGCGATCTCGGACTCGGACAGGCCGCCGTAGTAACGCAGCACCAGCACCTCACGCTGGCGCGGAGGCAGCCCGGACAGGGCGTCCACGACCGACTGGTGCTCGGCCGAGAGCATCGCCAGCGACTCCGCGGACCGCGCGTTCGCGGCGTGCGGGGGCACGTACTCCCGCGCCGTGCGGCGACGGCGCAGCACCGATCGGGACCCGTTGACGACGGCGGCGCGCAGGTACGCGACGGCCGCGGTCTCGTCGCGCAGCCCGGCCCAGTGCCGGTGCAGCCCGGCGAACGCCTCCTGCACCACGTCCTCCGCGGTGGCCGGGATGTCGACCAGCAGCATCGCCAGGCGCATCAGCCGGGTGCGGTGGTCGCGGTAGAGGTCGGCCAGCGTGCGCGGTTCGACGGTCCCGGTCGCGCCGGTGATCTCGACCGGCGGCGTCTCGTCCGCGGGCCGGCTGTCGATGCGGCGCAGACGGCTCAGCGTCCGGTCGACCGCGCTCTCCGCCCGTGCCTCCTCCACATCACCAGCCTAGCGGTGGATGGGATGGATCTTCGCGGTATCCGCCCCGGGTGGGTGACCAGGCACATGTCCGGCACGGGCAGCCGCAGCGGGAACGGGTACGTGATACTGGCCAGCCAGGACACCCGCCCCGACCCGAGGAGCGCCGATGCCGATCGCCACGCCCGAGATCTACAACCAGATGCTGGACAACGCCAAGAGCGGCGAGTTCGCTTACCCGGCGATCAACGTGACCAGCACGGAGACGCTGAACGCCGCGCTGCGCGGGTTCGCCGAGGCGGGCTCGGACGGCATCGTGCAGGTCTCCACCGGCGGCGCCGAGTTCCTGTCCGGGACCCGGGTCAAGGACATGGTCACCGGCTCGGTCGGGCTGGCCGAGTTCGCGCACGTCGTCGCCGAGCAGTACCCGGTCAACGTCGCGCTGCACACCGACCACTGCCCCAAGGACAAGCTGGACTCGTTCGTCCGCCCGCTGATCGCGATCAGCCAGGAGCGGGTGAACAAGGGTGCGAACCCGCTGTTCCAGTCGCACATGTGGGACGGCTCGGCCACCGAGCTCGAGGAGAACCTGAAGATCGCCGCCGAGCTGCTCGACCAGGCGGCCAAGGCGAAGATCATCCTCGAGGTGGAGATCGGCGTCGTCGGCGGCGAGGAGGACGGCGTCGCCAACGACATCAACGAGAAGCTCTACACCGCGCCCGGCGACTACGAGCGCACCGTGGACATGCTCGGCTCCGGCGAGAAGGGCCGCTACCTGCTGGCCGCGACGTTCGGCAACGTGCACGGCGTCTACAAGCCGGGCAACGTGAAGCTCCGCCCGGAGATCCTCAAGCAGGGCCAGGACGTGGCCCGCGAGAAGCTCGGCTCCGGCGCCGGTGACAAGCCGTTCGACCTGGTGTTCCACGGCGGGTCCGGCTCGTTGCTGGAGGAGATCCACGAGGCGCTGAGCTACGGCGTGGTGAAGATGAACGTCGACACCGACGCCCAGTACGCGTTCACCCGCCCGATCGTCTCGCACATGTTCGAGAACTACGACGGCGTGCTGAAGATCGACGGTGAGGTCGGCAACAAGAAGGTCTACGACCCGCGGTCCTACCTGAAGAAGGCCGAGGTCGGCATGGCCGAGCGCGTCCAGGAGGCCTGCGAGTCGCTGAAGTCGGCCGGCAGGGCTCTCGGTAGGTGACCCTCTCGCGCCCACCCGCTGGCATGTCGACGCGGGTGGGCGCGAGGATGGGCACATGAGTCTGCACGGCAACCTGCTCGAGCCCGAGTCCACTCGTCTTCCCGCCGACCCGGCGGCCGCGCAGCTGGACACCGGCACCGACCCGTCCGAGGTCGCGGCCGCGAGCCCGACCTCGAGCATCGCCTGGGCGGTGCTCGCCGAGCGCGCGCTCGACGGCGGCGACGCCGTCACCGGCTACGCGTTCGCCCGCACCGGCTACCACCGCGGACTGGACCAGCTCCGCCGCAACGGCTGGAAGGGCTTCGGCCCGGTGCCGTGGGCGCACGAGCCCAACCGCGGCTTCCTGCGCGCCACCGGGGCCCTGCTGCGCGCCGCCCGGCAGATCGGCGAGACCGCCGAGGTGGAGCGCCTGCACACGCTGCTGTCGGACTCCGACCCCGAGGCGCCCGCCGCCCTCGGCCTGTCCTGACGCCGGCCCGGGCGGCGGCGACCCTCCGATGACCGGCGTCGTGCGCCGGACGAGCTCGCGGGCCCGGCGACGCGCCGAGCTCGGGTTCCGGCGGCTGCGGGCGTCCGCGCTGCCGATCGTGCAGTGCGCGTTCGCCGCCGGGCTGGCGTTGTACGTGGCCGGTGACCTGGTCGGGCACACCCGGCCGTTCTTCGCGCCGATCGCCGCGGTGATCAGCCTCGGGCTGACCCTGAACTCGCGGGTCCGCCGCGCGGCCGAGCTGGTCGTCGGGGTGAGCCTCGGCGTGCTGGTCGGGGACCTGCTGATCGCGCAGATCGGCAGCGGCGTCTGGCAGCTGGTCCTGGTCGTCGCGCTGGCCATGGCGATCGCGGTGTTCACCGACGGCGGGACGCTGATCGTCGCGCAGGCCGGCGCGTCCGCGGTGCTGGTCACGACGCTGCTGCCGCCCGGCGAGACCGGCGGGATCGACCGCTGCGTGGACGCCCTGATCGGCGGCGCGGCCGGGATCCTGGTCGCCGCGGTGATCCCGATCAACCCGATCCGGATCGTGCGCCGCGAGGCCCGCCGCGCGCTCGACGAGCTGGTCGCGGTGCTGCACGAGGTCGCAACCGCGCTGCGCGACGACGACCGTGAGGCCGCGTCGAAGGCCCTGGACCGGGCCCGCGACACCCAGCCGATGATCGACGAGCTGCGCGCCGCCGTCCGCTCGGCGAGCGAGGTCGCCTCGGTGTCGCCGCTGCGCAGGCCGCGGCGCCGGATGCTGCAGCGCTACCGGGAGCTGGCCGAACGCACCGACTACGCGATGCGGAACCTGCGGGTGCTGACCCGTCGTGCGCTGACCGCGCTGGAGGACGGCGAACCCGTCCCGTCCGGTCTCGCCGACACCGTCGGCGAGCTCGGCACCGCCGTCGGTGCGCTGATCGGTGAGCTCGGTGTGGACGGAGACCGCAGGCGCGCCCGCGGGGCGATCCTGGACGTCGTGCGGCACGCCGCGGTCCTGGCGGAGGATCCCGGCAACCGGCGCGGTCCGTCGGCGGCGGTCCTCGTCGCGCAGGTGCGCTCGATCGCGATCGACCTGTTGCAGGCCACCGGCCTGGACCGGGCCGAGGCGCAACGCGCGCTGCGCGACCCGCCCTGACCGCGCCGACCCACCCTTCACGGATACCGCTGCCCCGACCGACGTATCCGCCCACGAGGGGGTCACGCCGGGTGAACGGCACCGGCCGGACTGCTGCGTCGGGTGAGTGTCGGTTGCGCTGATCGGGGGGTGCTGGGCGGTAGCCGTTCCCTGTCCGGATGGACAGGGCCAGACTCGCGCATGCTGAACTCGGCGCTGGGACTCACAGGTCCCACCCCACGGAGTGGTGTGGCCGCCGCCGTCACGAGTAGAGGCTCGAGGTCCCTGGTGCAGTTCCTGATCAAGTTCGTGCTCGCCCCCTTCTTCCGGCTGCTGTGGCGCCCGCGCGTGCTGGGCGCGGACCGGGTCCCGCTCACCGGCCCGGTGATCCTGGCCGCCAACCACCGCGCCGCCGTCGACACGGCGTTCATCCCGCTGGTCACCCCGCGGCCGGTCGCGTTCCTGGGCAAGGCCGAGTACTTCACCGGCCGCGGGCTCAAGGGCCGCCTGATGGCCGGATTCCTCACCGCGCTGGGCTACGTGCCGGTGGAGCGCGGCAACGTCAAGGCCGGGCTCGCCGCGCTCGACGCCGGGCGGACCGTGCTGCGGGCCGGCGGGGCGTTCGGGATCTACCCGGAGGGCACCCGCTCGCTCGACGGGCGGTTGCACCGCGGGCACACCGGCGTCGCGTCGCTGGCCCTGTCGACCGGCGCCGTCGTCGTCCCGGTGGCGCTGACCGGCACCGAGCGGGTGCAGCCGATCGGCCGCCGCCTCCCACGGATCGCCCCCGTGCAGGTCCGCTTCGGCACACCGCTGGAGTTCAGCCGCTACGAGGGACTCGAGGGCTCGCCCGCCATCCGTCGCGCCGTCACCGACGAGATCATGGACGCCATCGCCGAGCTCTCCGGC
>NZ_JADQDD010000402.1 GCF_019263595.1 Pseudonocardia sp. KRD291
AGCACCGGCGAGGACGCCGGGCGTACCGGGAGCGGCAGGGGTCACCGACGCGGGGGACGTCGGTGGGGCCGGATCGACCGGCCCGGAAGCGCTGGTTCCGGCGGCGGGGACACCGCCGGGCTGCTCGGCGGCGGGGACACCGCCGGGCGGCGGGCCCGCGGAGGCCTGCGGGTCCTGCTGTGCGAACTGTGCGGTGCGGTCGGTGGCGGAGTCGTCGGTCGGTGGCAGGATCAGCGTCGTCGCGAGCCAGAGCACCCCGAACAGGCCGAGCAGGGCTGCACCGACCGCCAGCATCCGCCGACGCCAGTACACCGACGCCGGTAGCGGTCCTACCGGGTCCATCACGTGACAGACGGTAGATCGTCCATTACGGATAGTCGCGACGACGCACCGCGGCCCGCGGCGTTGCCGCAGGTCCACCCGTCCGATCGACACCGGCCGTCCCGTCCGTGTCGCACGGCGCCCCGACGAACGCACCGCCACCGTCGGTCACCTGCACGAACACCGTCCCCGCTGTCCGGTTCACGCTCCGGTGCCCCGGGCGCACACGCACGGTCGCGCCACGGACGGCGCGGGCCCGGACGCCGCTCGACCGGGCCCGCCCGGGAGAATGACGCGGTGTCGTCCGCGCTTGCCGATCTGGTCCTGCCGTGGTTCCGCGCCGAGGCGCGGGACCTGCCGTGGAGGCGCCCGGAGACGACACCGTGGGGCGTGCTCGTCAGCGAGTTCATGCTGCAGCAGACGCCGGTGAACCGCGTCGAACCGATCTGGGACGCGTGGATGCGGCGCTGGCCGCGTCCCTCCGACCTGGCCGCGGCGCCGCGCGCGGACGTGCTGCGGGCCTGGGGCAAGCTCGGCTACCCGCGCCGGGCGATCCGGCTGCACGACGCCGCGGCGGCGATCGCCGGACAGCACGGCGACGAGGTCCCCTCCGACGTCGACGCGCTCGAGGCGCTGCCCGGCGTCGGCTCCTACACCGCCCGCGCCGTCGCCGCGTTCGGGTACGGGCTGCGCGCGCCGGTGGTGGACACGAACGTCCGGCGGGTGGTGGCCCGCGCGGTGCACGGGTCCGGGGACGCCGGACCGGCCCGGGTGCGCGCCGACCTCGCCGACGTCGACGCCCTGCTGCCTCCCGACGACGACTCCGCGGCCGTCGTCTCGGCCGGGCTGATGGAGCTCGGCGCCGTCGTCTGCACCGCGCGGACGCCGCGCTGCGGGCTCTGCCCGGCCTCGTCGGTCTGCGCATGGGTGGCGGCCGGGCGACCGGCCTACGACGGCCCGCGCAGGCCCGCGCAGCGCTTCGCCGGGACCGACCGCCAGGTCCGCGGCAAGCTGCTCGACGTCCTGCGCGACTCCCCCGGGCCGGTGCCGCGCACGTCCCTCGACGCCGTCTGGTCCGACGCCGGGCAGCGCGACCGCTGCCTGGACTCGCTGCTGGTCGACGGGCTGTGCGAGCAGACCGACGACGGCCGCTTCGCGCTGCCGGCCTGAGCGCGTGCCGCACCACGTCCGCTTCCGGCTCGACGACGACGCCGTCGCCGCGCTGGGGTCGTTGCGCGCGCGGGTGCGGGACGCCGGCATCGACGCGCCGAGCCCCGGCGGGGACGCACGCCCCGACGTCACGGTGGCCGCGGCGGCGACCGTCCCCCGCGCGACGCGGGACGCGCTGGTCGCCGAGCTGCGACTCGTCGCGCTGCCCGCGCTGTGGCTGGCCACGCTCGGCTCGGTGACCGGCGACGACGAACGCCTGGTGCTGGCCGCGGTCACCGACCCGGAGGTCCTGGCCGTGCACACCGCCGTGCACGACGTGCTGGCCGGACGGGTGCGCTCGCCTTCCGCCGCGCACCTGCCGGGTTCCTGGCTGCCGCACGTCGTGCTGGCCCGTTCCCGGCCGGCGGAGGCGTTCGCGCTGCTGCACCCGGTGCGGCCGGTGCGCGCCCGGATCACCGCCGTCGAGCTGCACGACACCCGCACCGGCGAGACCGACGCCCTGGCGTGATCGTCTACTCGTGGTTGACGATCGAGCAATCGTCAACCTATGGTGGACGCATGACACCAACTCCTATGGCCGACCCGGTACGGCTCGGCGACCTCATCGACGGCATCCGGCAGGTCCACACCGAGCCGCTCGACCAGCTCAGCGACGCGATGCTCGCGGCCGAGCACCTCGGCGACGTGGCCGATCACCTGATCGGGCACTTCGTCGACCAGGCCCGGCGCTCCGGCGCGTCCTGGACCGACATCGGCCGCTGCATGGGCGTCACGAAGCAGGCGGCGCAGAAGAGGTTCGTGCCCAAGGACCCGGTCGAGGTGGCCGACCTCGACCCGAACGACGGCTTCAAGCGGTTCACCCCGCGGGCGCGCAGCGTCGTGGTGGGCTCGCAGAACCACGCGCACGCGGCGGGCAACGCCGAGATCGGCACCGTGCACCTGGGCCTGGGGCTCCTCGACGACGCCGAGAACTCGCTGGCCGGGGCAGTGTTCCGGGCCCTGGACGTGTCGGTGGAGACGGCGCGGCGGACGCTGACCGCGGCGGTGCCCGCCTCGACCGGGCCCTCGCCCGCGCTCATCCCGTTCGACGCCGCGGCCAAGAAGGCACTGGAGCTGACCTTCCGCGAGGCACTGCGGCTGGGGCACAACTACGTCGGGACGGAGCACATCCTGCTGGCGTTGCTCGAGCAGGAGGACGGGAAGGGCCCGCTGACCGGGCTCGGCCTGGACCGGGCCGCGGCCGACGAGCAGGTCCGCATCAAGGTCGCCGAGATCCAGGCCGGCACCGCGACGTCCTGACGGGGCGGGCCCGCCGGCGTCGGTCAGGTCCGCGCGAGCAGCGCGTGCACGGCGTCCAGGTAGGCCGCCGGCGCGGCCGCGTGCACGAGGTGGCCCGTCCCCTCGATCCTCAGGTGCCGGGCGCCGGGGATCCGTGCCGCCACGGTGGCGAGCTGCCCGGGCGGCACGATCGACTGCCCGGCCTCGACCAGCAGCACCGGGATCCCGGACGCGGCGAGCGAGTCGACCGCGTCCCAGTGCGCGGTCCGGCTCCAGTGCGCGGCGATCGTCGTCGCGTCGGAGACGTCGGTGAGCAGGTGGTAGCCGTCGGCGCGCTCGGTCACGCACTCGGCCATGTAGTCCCCGGCCTCCGGGTAGGGATGGCCGAACGCCTCCCGCACGGCGGCCAGCGAGGGCTGCGGCTGCGGGATCGCGGAGAACCAGGCGTGCATGTCGTCGACGGTGTGCGCGGGCATGCCGGTCAGGTCGACGGCCATGTCCTCGACGACCAGGGCACGGACCAGGTCCGGGCGCGCGGCGGCGGCGAGCAGCGCGTGCAGCCCGCCCATCGAGTGCCCGACGAGCGCGACCGGCCCCCGCTCCTCGATCGAGCCCGGCCCCCCGGCGAGCACGAGCCCCTCGATCAGCTCCAGGACGTCGGCGGCCATCCGCTCCGGGTCCCACGCCCCGTCCGGCGGGCGGTCGGAGCGGCCGTGCCCGCGGGCGTCGAGGCCCAGGACGCGGCCGTGCCGGGTGAGCTCGCGCGCGATCGGCCACCACGTCGTCGCCCGCCCCATCAGCCCGTGCAGCAGCACGACCGGGCGTCCCTGCCCGCCGAACTCGACGACCTCCAGCGCCACCCCGTCCGAGCTCCGCACCGTCCGCCGCACGCGGCTAGCGTAGGGGCATGGCTGTTGTGAAGATCAATGCGATCGAGGTCCCCGAGGGTCAGGGCGTGGAGCTGGAGCGCCGGTTCGCGAACCGGATGGGCGCGGTGGACGGCCAGCCCGGGTTCATCTCGTTCCAGATGCTGCGCCCGGTCTCCGGGGACGACCGGTACTTCATCGTCACCCACTGGGAGTCCGACGAGGCGTTCCAGAACTGGATGAAGGGCGACGCCGTCGAGGCGCACTCCGGCGAGCGGGCGCGCCCGGTCGGGACCGGGTCGTCGGTGCTGGAGTTCGAGGTCGTCGACCTCGAGGCGATCGCGGCCCGGACGGACTCCTGACCGCCGCGGCCGACCCGGTGCCGGCGCAGGACCTGGACGCCGCGGCCGGGCTTCTGCGGTCCGCGGACGCGCTGCTGATCTGCGCCGGCGCCGGGATGGGGGTGGACTCCGGGCTGCCCGACTTCCGCGGCCACGAGGGGTTCTGGCGCGCCTACCCGGCCTACCGCGGGCTCGGCCTGGGTTTCCAGGACCTGGCCGGGCCGGTGCACTTCGTCGACGACCCGCCGCTGGCCTGGGGGTTCTACGGGCACCGGATGTCGCTCTACCGGACGACGGTCCCGCACGACGGGTTCGAGGTGCTGCTGCGCTGGTCGCGGCGGTGGCCCACGCGGGTGTTCACCTCCAACGTGGACGGGCAGTTCCAGCGCGCCGGGTTCCCCGCCGACGACGTCGCCGAGGTGCACGG
>NZ_JADQDD010000403.1 GCF_019263595.1 Pseudonocardia sp. KRD291
GCGCTGAGACGGCCGCGTCAGCCGCGTTGTGGAGCCATGACGGGCTCGGGGGTGACGGCCTCGTCCTCCTCGTGCTGGTACCTGCCTCCGCGCAGCGCCGATGCCGCGGCGGCGACCAGGCAGGCGACCGCGGCGAAGCCGAGCGCGAACGTCAGACCGTCGGCGAACGGGCCGGAGATCAGCTGCGGGAAGAACTCGCGCCCGGTCAGGAACTGCGCCTGGGCCGGGCCGAGCCCGGCCAGCACCTGGGGTCCGAGCAGGGTCGCGATCGGGTTGTAGCCCAGCAGCGCGGCGAACAGCGTCCCGACCGGCGGCAGCCCGGCCACCTGCGCGGCGGCCGCGGCCGGCACCCCCTGCGCGGTGAGCCCGGCGAACATCGTCTGCGGCAGCGACGTGGACAGGCCCAGGATCAGCATCGAGAAGAACACGCCGATCGAGAGCACCGTCGCGGCGTTCTGGAACGTCGAGGTCATCCCGGAGCCGACGCCGCGCTGGTTCGCGGGCAGCGAGTTCATGATCGCGGCCCGGTTCGGCGAGCTGAACAGGCCCATGGCCAGGCCGTTCACGGCCAGGATCACGGCGAAGGCCCGGTAGTCGAAGTCGACCGGCACCAGGAGCATGGCCAGGAAGCTCGCCGCCGCGACCACCATGCCGACCGTCGCGAACGCGCGCGCCCCGTAGCGGTCCGACAGCACCCCGGACACCGGCCCGGCGACCAGGAACCCGATCGTCAACGGCACCATGTAGATCCCGGCCCACAACGGCGTCGACTCGAACGCGTACCCGTGCTGCGGAAGCCAGATCCCCTGCAGCCAGATGATCAGGATGAACTGCAGCCCGCCGCGGCCCAGCGCAGCCAGCAGGTTCGCGATGTTCCCGGCGGTGAACGCGCGGATCCGGAACAGCTCGATGTGGAACATCGGATCGGTGACCCGGCGCTCGATCCGGGAGAAGATCCCGAGCACCACGACCCCGCCGATGATCAGGATGAGCACCAGGGGACTGGTCCAGCCCATCACGTCGCCGCCGTAGGGCTGGATGCCGTAGGTGATGCCCATCAGCACCGCGATCAGCCCGACCGCGAACGTCGCGTTGCCCCACCAGTCGATCCGGGCGGCCCTGCGGACGCCGGTGTCGTGCAGCTTGAGGTAGGCCCAGACCGTGCCGAACACCCCGACCGGCACCGACACCAGGAACACCAGGTGCCAGTTGACGGGGGCGAGCACACCGCCCACGACCAGCCCCATGAACGACCCGGCGATCGCGGCCACGGAGTTGATGCCCAGGGCGAGGCCGCGCTGGTGGGTGGGGAAGGCGTCGGTGAGGATCGCCGTCGAGTTGGCCAGCAGCAGCGCCCCGCCGACGCCCTGCAGCACGCGCATCACGATCAGCCAGATCGCGGCCGCGTCGCCGTGCATCCACGTCGCGGCGAGCAGCACCGAGAACACGGTGAACACCGCGAACCCCAGGTTGTACATCCTCGTCCGGCCGAACATGTCGCCGAGCCGCCCGAAGCTGACCACCAGCACGGCCGTGACCACCAGGTAGCCCATGATCAGCCAGAGCAGGTAGTCGATGTTGTCCGGGGCCAGCGGGTTGATCCCGATGCCGCGGAAGATGTCCGGCAGCGCGATCAGCAGGATCGACATGTTGATCGTCACGATCAGCACGCCGATCGTCGTGTTCGACAGCGCGACCCACTTGTAGCGGGACGGGCGCGGCGCAGCGGAGTTATTGAGCATCGCTAATTACTTTACGCCGCGACGAGCGACCGGGTCTAGTCTCGGCCCCCGTGCCGACCCGAGACGCGACCACCTTCCCCGGATCGTCGCGCACCGAGCGGCTGTTCACGGTCGCGTTGCTGGTCAAAGGCATCGACGGTGCCGCGGAGCTGGTCGGCGCGGTCGTGCTGTGGCTGATCTCCGGCGACCTGGTGGACCGGATCGTCGCCGACGTCCTGACCCGGGACCTGCTCGGCCCGCCGGACGGGTCGTTGGCCCGGCACTTCGTGTCCGGCACGGCCGAGTTCGTCTCCGGGAACCGGACGTTCGCGATCGTCTACCTGGCCCTGCACGGGGTGGTGAAGCTGCTGCTGGTGGCCGCACTGCTGCGTCGGTGGGTGCCGGCGTACCCGGTCGCGGTCGTCGTGCTCGGGCTGTTCGTGATCTACGAGGTCTACCGGGCGTTCACCACCGGCTCGGTGCTGCTGCCGTTCCTGGCCGCGCTCGACGTCGCGATCATCGTGCTGGTCATCCGCGAGTACCGGCTGCTGCGACGCCGGCCGGTGACGCCCGGCTGAGGTCAGACCGCGGCCGGGGTGCGCAGCATCGCCAGGACCTCACGGGCGGCGGCCCGCCCGGCCCGGTTGGCGCCGATCGTGCTGGCCGAGGGGCCGTAGCCGACCAGGTGCACCCGCGGGTCGGCGCTCGACCGGGTGCCCTCCAGCGCGATCCCGCCGCCGGGCCCGCGCAGCTCCAGCGGCGCCAGGTGCCCGACGGCCGGTCGCCACCCGGTCGCCCAGAGGATCACGTCGGCGGCCTCGAACGTGCCGTCCGCCCAGGCCACGCCGCCCGGAGTGACCCGGGAGAACATCGGGTGCCGGTCCAGCACGCCGTTGCGCAGCCCCTCGGCGACGGCGTCGGTGCGGACCAGGCCGGTCACGCTGACGACGCTGCGCGGCGCCAGCCCGGCACGCACCCGTTCCTCGACCATCGCCACCGCGGCCCGGCCGTGCTCGGCGTCGAACGGGCCGTCGAGGAACTGCGGCTCCCGGCGGGTCACCCACGTCGTCGACGACGCGTGCGGCGCGATCTCCAGCAGCAGCTGCACCGCCGTCGTGCCGCCACCCACGACCACCACGCGGCGCCCGGCGAACTCCTGCGGGCCGGGGTAGTCGACCGCGTGCAGCTGCCGTCCGCCGAAGGTCTCCACCCCGGGGTAGTGCGGGACGAACGGGTGCGTCCAGGTGCCGGTCGCGTTGATCAGTGCCTGGGTGGTCCAGGTCCCCGCGTCGGTCTCGACGGCCAGCCCGGGACCGTCGTCACGCACGGCCGTGACCCGCACCGGGCGCCGGACGCGCAGGTCGAACTCGCGCTCGTAGGCGGCGAAGTACTCGGGCACGACCTCGTTGGCCGGGCGCCGCGGGTCGTCCGGGGCGAAGGCCAGACCGGGCAGGTCGTGGATCCGGTGCGTGTCGTCGACCCGGAGCGTCGGCCAGCGGTGCCGCCACGCCCCGCCCGGCCCGTCGTCGCCGTCGAGGACGACGAACCCCGCCCCCGGCTCGAGCCCGCCGCGGCGCAGCCCGCTCGCGGCCGACAGGCCGGCCTGCCCGGCCCCGATCACCACCACGTCCGTACGCACACCCGCTACAACGCCGTGCGGCGCCCGGGCAGTCCCGCCGGCCAGTCCCGCCCAGAGAAGGCCCGCAGGCCAGGCCCGACGATCAGGCCCGACGATCAGGGGGAGGACTTGTCCTGCCCCGCGAGGTCGGCGACGGTCGTGTTCCCGCCGCAGACGACCAGGCCGATGCGGGCGTCGTCGACCTGCGCGAGGACCCGCCGGGCGGCCGGGAGCAGGCAGCCCGCGGCGGGCTCGGCCCAGATCTTGCCGTGCTCGGCGAGCTCCACCGCGCCCCGGACGGCCTCGGCGTCGGTGACCACCAGGACGTCGTGCACCAGCTCGCGGACGTGGTCGTAGGTCAGCTGCGACACCGATGGCGCGCTCAGCGTCGACACGATCGAGCTCAGCTCCACCGGAGCCGGCCCGCCGAGGCGCAGCGCCGTCGACATCGCCTCGGCGCCGACGGTCTCCACGCCCCAGACCCGCACGCCCGGCACGAGCGCGCGCACCGCGGCCGCGACGCCGGAGGCCAGGGCGCCGCCACCGATGCTCACGAGCACGTCGGTGACCGGTTCGGGCGTGTCCTGGGCCAGCTCCAGGCCGACCGTGCCCTGCCCGGCCAGCACGACCGGGTCGTCGAACGGGTGCACCAGCGTCGCGCCGTCGGACTGCAGCTGCGCGCAGAGCTCGAAGGCCCCGGGGATGTCCGGGGTCAGACGCACGTCGGCGCCTGCCGCGCGGGCGGTGTCGATCGACCGCGCTGGTGCGTACTCCGGCATCACGACCGTCGCGGCGATGCCCAGCGCTCCGGCGACATCGGCGACGGCGATCCCGTGGTTGCCGCCACTGACCGCGACCAGGCCCGCGTCACGCTCGGCCGTGGACAGGGTGGCGATCTTGGCCAGCGTCCCGCGCGGCTTGAACGACCCGGTGCGCTGCAGCTGCTCCAGCTTGGCGGTGACAGGCGCGCCGAGGAGCGCGGAGAGTCCCGGGCTGTGCACGGTCGGAGTGCGGATCACCTGCCCCGCTATCCGCTCCGCCGC
>NZ_JADQDD010000404.1 GCF_019263595.1 Pseudonocardia sp. KRD291
TCCGCGGCCCAGGAGCCGGTCTGGGGTGACGAGGCGATGCCTGCCCGGCAGGAACCGGGGGCGGCCGCACCGGCGGGTGGCCGTCGGCGCGCACCCGAACCCGACGACGGGTGGGCCGGCGGCGACCCCGGGCCCACCGGCGTGTGGGGCCCGACCGACGACGGCGTCGTCCCCGGCGAGGAGCCGTGGGCACCGGACGACGTCGTGCGGCGCCCGAAGCGCGGGCCCTTCGGCCTGGGGCGGGGCGCACTCGTCGGGATCGGTGCAGTGGCGCTGGTCGTCGTGGTCGGGCTGGTGCTGGCGTTCGTCGCGCCGGGCTTCGCCATCACCCGCACGCTGGACAAGACGGCCCTGCAGAACGGCGTCAACCAGATCCTGAGCCAGGACTACCGGCTGCAGGTCGGAGCCGTCGACTGCCCGGACGACGTCGAGGTCACGACCGGTACGACGTTCGAGTGCCAGGCGATCGTCGACGGCGAGCAGCTCGCCGTGCCCGGCCGAGTGATCACCGACGACGGTGGCTACCAGGTCGGGCGCGTCTGAGGGCTCCATGATCGCGGGCCGGGTACGGATCCGGGTCACCGGCGGCCCCGATCGGTACCCGGCCGCCGATCACCGGTGTCGCCGTCGCGGAGACGGCGCCCGCCGGCCCCAATCGGGGTGACGCGGCGGTGCGCAGCCGGGATGCTCGGGTGGTGACCGAGTATCCCCACGTCCGTGTCCTCGAACCCGACGAGCTGCGCGCCTCGACCGACCTGTTCCGCGCCGCCCTGCACGTCACCCCGCTCGACGACGACGGCTGGGGGCGCGGCGGCTCCCGGCACGTCCCCGGACGCACGTTCGGGGCGTTCGAGCAGCTGCCCTCGGGCGGCGGCCCCGAGCTCGCCCCGGAGCTCGTGGGCACCGCCATGTCGTTCCCCTGCCGCACGGCCGTCCCGGGCGGGGCCGGCGTCGACACCGCGGCGGTCAGCCTGGTCGGGGTCCGCGCGGACCGGACCCGGCGGGGTCACCTCAGCGCCCTGATGCGGGCCCAGCTCACCGACGCCGCCGACCGCGGTGAGGTCCTGGCCACGCTGCGGGCCAGCGAGACCGGCATCTACGGACGGTTCGGCTACGGCATCGCCACCCGCGGGCGCACGGTGCGGATCCGGGGCGGCGCGGAGCTGCGGCCGGACGCGCCGGGCGGGGGCACCGTCCGGATGCTGTCCCCGCAGCGCGCGCGGACCGAGCTGCCCGCCCTGCACGACCGGTTCGCGCTGCGCCGGGCCGGTGGCATGACCCGTTTCGACGGCTGGTGGCCCGCCTTCCTGGAGGGCACCGGGCCGGTCGCCGAGTTCCGCGGCACGGCCGTGCACTCCGGCCCGCACGGCGACGACGGGTGGGCCGTGTGGGCTGTCGACCACGACCAGGCCGCCGGCGACACGGTCCGGCTGCTCGACCTGCACGCCGCCGACGCCACCGCCTCGGCCGACCTGTGGCGGTTCCTGCTCGGCATGGACCTGGTCGCCGACGTGACCGGGCGCCTGCGCCCGCTCGACGAGGACCTCTCGCTGCTGCTCGCCGACCCGCGTGCCTTCCGCGTCGAGGGACTGGCCGACGAGACGTGGATGCGGATGGTCGACGTCACCGCCGCCCTCGGGGCCCGCACCTGGGGCGAGGCCGCACCGGTCGTGCTGCGGGTGCACGACCGCCTGCTCCCGGCCAACGACGGCACGGTCCGGATCGGCCCGGACGGCCCGAAGCCGGTCGAGGGCACCGTCGCGGCGGACCTCGAGTGCGACGTCGACGCCCTGGCCATGGCCTACCTGGGCGACCGCCGCCCCTCGGAGCTGGTCGCGGCCGGGCGGTGGCGGGCCCACGACGACGCGGCCGTCGCCCGGGCCGACGCGCTGTTCGCCACCGCCGACATCCCGTGGTGCGGCACGTTCTTCTGACCGACACCGCGGGCGCCGCTCAGCCGACGCCGGTCAGCCCGTGCGCACGCTCGGACGCCACCAGGGCGGCGACCCGGGACTCCGACGCGGCCGAGAACGGGTCCCGGCGGCGCGCCACGGCGCGGTCGGTGTCCTCCTCGACCAGGTCGCCGTTCACCGCCGCCGCGGCCATGGTGCCGGACGCGGCCGAGGCGACGACCGTGGCCATCGGGTCCCGCAGGTTCCCGGCGGCCCACACGCCGGGAACGGCGGTGCGCCCGGACGGGTCGGTCGGGACGTGGGTGGCGACACCGGGCGCGAGCTCGACCGTCCCGATGCCCAGCCCGTCGAGCAGGGGGCCCTCGGCCACAGCGTGGGGCAGCACGACCAGCGACTCCCGCGCCACGACCCGTCCCGAGGCCAGCCGGACACCGGAGAGTGCGTCGCCGGTGACCTGCACGCCGCTCACCTCGCCGTCGACGACGGCGACCCCGCGCGCCGCGAGCCGCTCCCACTGCTCGTCGGTGGGGTCGGGGGAAGTGTGCAGGAACAGCGTCACGTCGTCGCTCCACTGGCGCAGCAGGAGGGCCTGGTGCACCGCGTGCGGGCCGGTGGCCAGGACGCCGATCGCCGTGTCGCGCACCTCCCAGCCGTGGCAGTAGGGGCAGTGGAAGACGTCGCGGCCCCACCTCGCGCGCAGGCCGTCGACGTCCGGGAACACCTCGTCCACACCGCCGGCGAGGATCAGCCGCCGTGCGGTGAGCTCGTCGCCGTCGGCGGTGCGCACCGCGAAACCGCGCGCGGTGCGGCGCGCGGCGACGGCCCGCCCGGAGCGGACCGTCCCGCCGTAGCCGGTGACCTCCGCCCGACCCAGCGCGGTCAGCTCCGCCGGTGCGACGCCGTCGCGGGTGAGGAAGCCGTGCACGCCCTCGGCCGGGGCGTTGCGCGGCTCGCCCGCGTCGAGGACCAGCACGTCGCGACGCGCGCGGGCCAGGGTCAGACCGGCGGAGAGCCCGGCGGCCCCACCACCGATCACCAGAACGTCGTAATGAGAACTGTTGTCATCCATGCCGACGACTCTGCGCGTGGTATGCGTAGCGCGCCAGCCGCCTTGCCGATATGGCAAGAGTTCCTAGACGCCCTCGAAGAACGACGGCACGTCCACCGGTCCACCGGCTTCGGCGAACTCGGCCAGCACGGCCTCGCGCAACGCGGTGTCGGCCAGCAGGTCGGCCACGGTCAGGGCCAGCCCGGCCGCCCCGTCGCGCACCGCGGCGTCGCCACCGGGGCCACCGGCCGCCTCACCGAACTCGACGGTGTGCAGCGACGTCCCCGGCTCCGCGACCGCGATCATCGGGTGGATGGCGGGGATCCGCATGCTGACGTTGCCCAGATCGGTCGAGCCGGTCTCGGACTCCGGCACCACCCCGCGCGGGTAGACGGTCCGTCCCCGGTCGGCCTGGTGCACGGCCCAGCGCGCGGCGAGCGTCGCGTTGTGCCGGATCGGCAGGTAGGGCGGTGCCGGGTCCCAGGTGAGCTCGTAGCCGCAGCCGGTCATGGCGGCCGCGCCGACCGCGATCGCGGCCACCCGGGTCGTCATGTCGCGCAGGGCGTCCGCGTCAGCGGAGCGCAGGTAGTAGCGGGCCGCGGCCCGGTCCGGGACGACGTTCGGGCGGTCGCCGCCCTCGGTGATCACCCCGTGCACCCGGTCCGGGTCGGGCAGGTGCTGGCGCAGCATCGCGACGCCCTGGTATCCGAGTACGACGGCGTCGAGCGCGTTGCGGCCCATGAACGGCTGGGCCGCGGCGTGCGCGGCGACCCCGTGGTAGACGACGTCGACCTGCCGGCGTCCGAGGAACGGGTGGTCGGCGATGTCGTGGGCGAACGGGTGCACCATCACCGCGGCGTCGACGTCGTCGAACGCCCCGTCGCGGGCCATCGTCTCCTTGCCGCCGCCGCCCTCCTCGGCGGGCGTGCCGAGCAGCACGACGGTGCCGTCCGGGGCCGTGCCGTCCCCCGCCCGCCCCAGTGCGCGGGCCAGCGCCAGGAACGCACCGACCGCGGACGCGCAGATGACGTTGTGCCCGCAGGCGTGCCCGAGCCCGGGCAGCGCGTCGTACTCGGCGAGCACCGCGACCGTCGGGCCGCGCCCGTTCCCGGCCCGGGCCCGCAGCGCCGTGTCCAGCCCGTGCACACCGACCTCGGCCTCGACGCCGTGCCGCGCCAGCAGCTCGGCCACCGCGGCCACCGAGCGGTGCTCGGCGAACGCCGTCTCCGGGTCCGCGTGCAGGGCGCGGGACAGCGCGACGATGTCGTCGGTGACCGCGCCCAGCCCCTCGTCGACGGCCGCGCGCAGCGACTCCGGAGCCCCGTCGAAGGGGGAGGACAGCGGCTCCGCGGCGGCCGCGCGCACGGCCGTCTCGCGGGCCGTGGCGTCGAGGAACGC
>NZ_JADQDD010000405.1 GCF_019263595.1 Pseudonocardia sp. KRD291
CGGTGACGGCCTCGGCGCCGTCGGTGCACTCCGCCACGACGTCGATGTCGGGCTCCAGGCGCAGCAGCGCGGCCAGCGCGGTCCGGATCATCCCCTCGTCGTCGGCGAGCAGCACCCGGATCATCCGGCATCCCGTGCGTCGGCGGGGACGGTCACGACCACGGTGAACACCGACTCGTCCCGCCGGACCTCCAGGTCGCCGCCCGCCTCGGCCGCCCGGCGCGCGACCCCGTCCAGCCCGGACCCGCCGGTGTCGTCGGGCGGGCCGCCGGTGACGTCGTTGGAGATCTCGTAGCGCCAGGTGCGGTCGGTGCGGCTCAGGCGCAGCCGGGTCCAGTCGCCGCCGCCGTGGCGCAGCGCGTTGGTGGTCGTCTCGCGGACCACGGGGCCGAGCGTGCCGGCCGGTGCCGCCGCCGAGTCCGGACCCACCTCGGCCTCGGCATCCGTGCCCGCCGCGCGCAGCAGGTCCACCGCGTTGGCGAGCTCGTCGGCCAGCGGCACCGAGCGGAAGCGGGTGGCCAGGTCCCGGGTCCCCTGCCGCGCCTCGTCGACGCTCACCCGCGCCGCCGCCAGCTGCGCCATGCCCGCGTCCGGGTCGCCCGGCATGAGCCGCTCGGCCAGCTCCAGCTGCAGAGCGACGACCTGGAAATGGTGCCCCTGCAGGTCGTGGACGTCCGTCGCCATCCGCAGCCGCTCCTGCGCCGCCGCGAGCCGCGCCTCCGACACCCGGGCCCGGTCCAGGGCCTCGATCACGTCCCACCACCACAGCGACGACACGGTGATCGCCGGGAGGACGGTGGACAGGAACGCCAGCTGGGTCCAGTCCAGGGCGCCGTTCTCCGCGAGCGTGAGCCGGGAGTCGATCACCGCCAGCGCCACGAGCAGGGCGGTCGCCGCCAGCACCAGCCGGGCCCGTGTCCCGGAGGGCCAGTTCAGCAGCACCGCGCCCTGGAGCACCGGGAGCGCGCCCAGCACCCAGAGCTCGAGAGTGACGCCCGCTACGAGCCCGAAGACCACGCCGGCCACCAGCGGCGCGAGGTACCGGCGCCGGATCACCAGCGACACGGCGTCGGTCCGGCGCCGGTAGTCGTGCAGCGGAAGCAGCGTCGTCAGGAGCCACACCAGCCCGCACGCGCCGACCACGCCGGTCGGCAGCGGCCCGGTGCCGGACTCGACGAGCGCGCTGACCGACAGGCCCACGAGGAGCAGCTCGAAGACGACGACCGCCAGGGCCATGTACCACCAGGTGACGGTGATTCCCCGGCTGAGCCGCAGCGCGCTGCGCGCATCGACGGCCGTCGACGTCGACGCGGTGCGCTCGGCCGTCCGCTCCATCCGCTCAGCCTACGACCATGACAGATGTCATGGATCGGACCGCGAGATCTCCCGGATCCCGATGACGGACAGGCACTTCTGGCCGGCGCGCGCGGCCGGTGAACTGGACACAGCGCCGGGGAACCACCCCGCCACCCCAGCACAGGAGCCCGCCGTGAACCTCTTCGAGACCCTCCAGAACCTCGTCGGTCAGGTACCAGAGCCGCTGCAGCCGCTGATCGCGGCGTTCGCCGGCGCCATCCCGTTCGTCGAGGGCGAGGGCGGTGCCGCGATCGGCATCCTCGGCGGCATCCACCCCGCCGTCGCCGCGGTGGCCGCGATGATCGGCAACTTCGTCGTCGTGGCCGCCCTGGTGCTGCTCGGCGCGGGCGCCCGGGACGTCGTGGTGCACCGCCGCCGCACGGCGGAGCGCGCCCGGCAGGGCGCCGCGGTCGGCGGCGGGGCCGAGCCGCGCCCCGGGCCGGCCCCGGGCGACGGGCCGGGCCGGGGGTCCGCGCGCCGAGCGAAGTTCCAGCGCGCCTACGAGCGCTACGGCGTCCCCGGGGTGAGCCTGCTCGGCCCGCTGCTGCTGCCCACCCACTTCACGGCCACGATGCTCGCGGCATCGGGCGTGGGCCGGTCCCGGATCCTGATCTGGCAGGCGATCGCGATCGTCGGGTGGACGACCATCACCGCTCTCGTCGTCGGCGGCGTCGTCCAGGCCGTCAGCTGAGCCGCAGCGACGCCCGGACCACCGCACCGCCGCATCATGAGGGAGAGCAGGACATGACGACCGCGCAGAACTGGCTGCTCGACGACGGCGCACCGAGGAACGCCCCGGCGGTGCCCGCCGGGGTGGAGTACCACCGGGTGCTCGCCGGCGAGAAGCGGCGGATCGGGCGGGGGATCCTCGCGATCGTCCTGCTGGCCGCCGGGTTCGTCCTGCTCCCGACGGTCATCGGCGGGGCGCTGGCCCTCGTCGACGTCCGGCTGGGGAACACGCCGCCCACCCTCGGGGGCACCGACTACACGCCGCTCCACCACGCCGGGTCGATGATCTCCCTCGGTCTGCTCGCCCCCTGGAGCATGCTCATCCAGCGCTGGCTCTACGGCGTGCCCGGGGCGTCGCTGCACTCGGTGACCTCACGGTTCCGGTTCGGCCTGTTCGGCCGGTCGCTGCTCGTGCTCGGGCCGGTCTGGCTGGTCGTGGTCCTGCTGGGGTTCGCGGCGTCGGTCGAGGAGAGCCCCTGGTCGCACGCCGACCTCATCGCGATGCTGCTCGTCACGCTGCTGCTCACACCGTTGCAGGCGGCGGGGGAGGAGTACGGCGTGCGTGGGCTGGTCTTCCGGGTGATCGGCAGCTGGACCCGGGGGCGGCTCGCCGGCCTGGTCCTCGGGATCGTGGTGTCCAGCGTGCTGTTCACGCTGGTGCACGGCTCGACCGACCCCTACGTCGTCGTCTGGTACCTGGTGCTGTTCGGCGGGCTGGCCGTCATCACCTGGCGCACCGGGGGC
The DNA here is from genome assembly GCF_019263595.1 of Pseudonocardia sp. KRD291. Lineage (GTDB taxonomy): Bacteria > Actinomycetota > Actinomycetes > Mycobacteriales > Pseudonocardiaceae > Pseudonocardia. Next base: position 2,830 of record NZ_JADQDD010000405.1, read on the forward strand.
CTCGAGATCGCGATCATGCTCCACGCCGTGCTGAACACGCTGTCCCTCGCCGCAGCGCCCTACCTGCGGATCGACCTCGGCGCGGCGCTGCAGGACCGCTCGGAGACCGTGGGCGCCGCGTACCAGCTCGTCCCCGCGCTCACCGTCGTCGTGCTCACCGCCGTGATCTGGTGGGCCACTCGCCGGAGCGGGCCCGCGCGGACGGCCGCGCCGACCGGAGCGCATGCCGGTGCCGACCACCTGGTTGCGTGACGAGCGGCGCGGACCGGGGCCGGTTCCCTGATCACCAGGTGGTGTAGGCCGACCCGTCCCCGGGCCCCGACCCCGGTCCCTGCCGGACGGGCACGGCGGGGGACGGTCGGTTGCGGGCCGCGACGAGGGCGGCCAGGCCGGTCGTCACCGGCACCGAGGCGACCAGCCCGATGCTGCCGACCAGCGTCCGGACGATCTCGGTGGCGACGTCCTGGCTGGTCAGGATCTGGCCGACGCCCGCAGCGGACACCGTGAACAGCAGCATCAACGGCAGCGCGGCCCCGGCGTAGGCCAGCACCAGCGTGTTCACCGCCGACGAGACGTGGTCGCGGCCGATCCGCATCCCGGCCGCGAACAGCTGTCCGGGCCCCATCGACGGGTTCGCGTCGCGCAGCTCCCAGACCGCGCTGGCCTGGGTGACGGTGACGTCGTCGAGCACGCCCAGGGCGCCGATCACCAGCCCGGCCAGGACCAGCCCGCGGGCGTCGATCGGCACGTTCCCGAGCGTCCCGATCAGGTTCGCGGTCGTGTCGTCGAGCCCGGTGAGCCGGGTGGCCGCGGAGAACACCGAGCCGAGCAGGCCGATCAGCGCGAGCGAGACGAGCGTGCCGAGCACCGCGCAGGACGTGCGCGCGGAGAACCCGTGCGACAGGTACAGGACCACGAACATGATCAGGCAGGCGCCGGTGACGGCGACGGCGAGCGGGTCGTTCCCGCCCAGGATCGAGGGCAGCACGAACAGCGCGAGGATGACGAAGCTCAACCCCAGCGCGACCAGCGCGGCCAGCCCCCGCCAGCGCCCGAGCGCCAGTACCGCCAGCGCGAACGCCCCGGCCAGCCAGAGCAGCGAGGTGCCGCGCTGGAAGTCGGTGATCTGGTAGGAGCCCGGGTCGTCGGCGTCACCCCCGGAGTAGGCCAGCACCACCTCGTCGCCGACCGCGAACCGCGGCGTCGACGGTTCGGACGGCACGAGCTGGACCAGGTCCCGGCCGGCCCGCGGGCCGTCGGTCATCGCGACCGTGACGCCGGTGCAGCCGCCACTGCCGGACCCGGGGGTGCAGTCGGTGGCCTGGGTCGCCAGGACCTCCGCCCGGACGGTCTGCTGCGGCGGCACCGTGGGGGTGGGCGCGGCGCCGGGCCAGAGGAGGAACACCCCGACCGCGGTGGCCAGCGCGCACGGGATCAGCAGGGCGGCGAGCAGGATCCGCACCCGCCGCCCGGCCGGCGCGGCCGGGCC
>NZ_JADQDD010000406.1 GCF_019263595.1 Pseudonocardia sp. KRD291
GTCGGCCAGCATGTCCGCGAACCGGCCGGGAGACACGGCCAGCCGGGCCCGGTCGCCCTGTTGCAGCACCTTCCCGTCCTCGAGCACCGCGACCGAGTCGGCACGACGCACGGTGGACAGCCGGTGCGCCACGACCACCCCGGTCCGGCCCCGCAGCAGCGCCTGCGCGGCCCGGGTCACCCGCTCCTCGGTGCGCGGGTCCATCCGGGCGGTGGCCTCGTCCAGGACGACGACGGCGACGTCGCGGACCAGCAGCCGCGCGAACGCGACCAGCTGCTCCTCCCCGCCGGACAGGGTCAGCCCGCCGCTGCCGAGGCGGGTGTCGAGCCCGTAGGGCAACGCGGCGACCCAGTCGGTGAGCCCGAGCGCCTCGACCGCGGACTCGACGCGCCCGCGCGGGACGTCCCCGAACAGCGTCACGTTCTCGGCGAGCGTCGCGGCGAGGATCTCGGTGCGCTGGGTCACGACGCCGACGGCGCCGCGCAGCTCGTCGAGCGCGATCGTGGTGATGTCCCGGCCGCCGAGCAGCACCTGCCCGGGCGGCGGCGCGATCGCCCGGGACAGCACCCGGGTGACCGTGGACTTGCCCGAGCCGGTGCGCCCGACCAGCGCGCAGGTGGTGCCCGCGGGCACGGTCAGGTCGATGCCGCGCAGCCGGAACCCGCCCTCGTAGCCTGCGGTGAGGCCGCGCAGCTCCAGCGCGGCGGGGGCGTCCGGGAACGGGGCGCCGCCGTCGGGCTCGCGGGGTGCGGACAGCAGCGACGACACCCGGGTGAGCGCGCCCAGCCCGGCCTGGATCTCCGGCATCCGGTCCACGATCTGGTCGATCTGCCCGACGAACGCCGAGACCAGCAGCCACAGCGACACCAGCGCCGCGATCCCGCCCGGGTCGCCGGCGACCAGCAGGACCCCGCCCAGGGCCACCGCGCCGAGCAGCGCGTGCATCACGAACCCGGTGCGCAGCCCGACCACCGTGGAGACGCGGCAGGTGGCCAGGACGCGGTCCAGCACCACGGCGGCCCGGACGACGAAGCCGCGGACCACGTGCGGCTGCCCCAGCGCGGTGCGGACGTCGTCCTGCCCGGCGACCGACTCCTCCAGCTGCGCCGAGTGGTCGGACCAGGCGACCTCCTCGGCCACCTTGCACCGCGCCACGAGCGGGGTCAGCGGGCGCGCCACCGCGATGACCAGGGCCGCGGCCAGCGGGAACGCGATCCACGCCGGCCACCACACCAGGCCCGCGACGACCCAGGCCAGGACCGACCGCAGCACCGCCCGCCCGGTCTCCCAGCCGACCCGGCGCAGCAGCGTGCCCAGCTGGCGGGAGTCGTCGTCGACCCGGTCGAGCAGCTCCCCGACGGCCTGGTCCTCCAGCGCGGTTAGCGGCTGGGCCAGGGCGGCGTCGAGCAGGTCGGCCCGCAGCCGCCCCTCGGCCCGCCCGACGACACCGGAGAACACCACCCGCCCGGCCGTGTCCAGCAGCGCCGCTCCGAGCAGCAGCGCGCCGAGCACCGAGATCAGGACGACGGTGGGTCCGGCCGCGATCCGCCCCACCACCGTCGCCGCGACGGTCTCCGCCGCGGCCGCGACGACGGCGACGACCACCGCGCACTCGGCGGCCGGCCCGCCCAGCCGTCGCCACGTCAGCGGCTGCGCACGCACGGGGTCCTCCGGGTGTCCGGACCGGTTGCACCGGTCCGCCCGGTCGGTCCGTCCCGACGCTAGCCCGCGGCACCGTCGCCGCGCCGCCGGTTTTGTCCCGGCGCGCGCCGCGGGCCGGCCGGGGTGCGCACCGCCGTCCCCCGGCGGACACGCGGTGTCCGACGGCGACGGGCGTCACCCGATGCGGTCGAAGGCGTCGTGCGGTGCGGCGGCGGAGGCGTCGCGGTCAGCATGCTTGTCCGGCACGGCGGTGTGCGGCGGCGAGAGGGGATCCGATGGGGTACAGGTCGATCAGGCGATGGACGGTGTGTGCGGCCGTGGCGGCAGCGGGGGTGACACTGACCGCGTCACCGGCCCTGGCCGAGGACGCGCCGGTCCCGCCGCCGCCCACGTTCACCAGCACCCTGACCGCGGCGGCGACACCGGAGACGGTGGTCGACGACGCCGGGAAGCCCGCGCCGGGTCAGCCCGGGACGAAGGGCACGTTCACCCTGAAGCTGAACAGCCAGATGAACATCGTCTGCTACGACATCACCGTGATGGGGGTGACGCCGCCGTTCGCCAGCCCGGCGCGGACCGCGACCCACCTGCAGGAGGGTCAGCCGAACGAGAGCGGCAACCCGCGGATGGTGTTCCCGGACCCGCAGGGTCCGCCCGGCGGTCCGATGACCAGCAAGGGGTGCCTGCAGGGCCCGTTCACCACGGGGGTCGTCGTGAACGGCGTCGACACCGGCACGGGATTCGACGTCAAGCAGCTCGAGGCGAACCCGGCGGCGTGGTTCGTCGACACCCACACCCAGCAGTTCCGCAACGGCGCGGTCCGCGGACAGCTGTCGAAGTCGGGCTGACCTGGACCCACGAAGGGCCCCGATCCGCGACGGATCGGGGCCCTTCGTGCGTGCGTGGAACCGCTAGTCGAGATAGTCGCGCAGGACCTGCGAGCGCGACGGGTGACGCAGCTTCGACATCGTCTTGGACTCGATCTGCCGGATGCGCTCACGGGTGACGCCGTAGACCTGGCCGATCTCGTCCAGCGTGCGCGGCTGGCCGTCGGTGAGCCCGAAGCGCAGGCGCACCACGCCGGCCTCGCGCTCGGACAGCGTCGCCAGCACCGACTGCAGCTGGTCCTGCAGCAGCGTGAAGCTGACCGCGTCGACGGCCACCACGGCCTCGCTGTCCTCGATGAAGTCACCGAGCTGCGAGTCGCCCTCGTCGCCGATCGTCTGGTCCAGCGAAATGGGCTCCCGGGCGTACTGCTGGATCTCCAGCACCTTCTCCGGGGTGATGTCCATTTCCTTGGCAAGCTCCTCGGGAGTGGGCTCGCGCCCGAGATCCTGGAGCAACTCACGCTGTATACGGCCGAGCTTGTTGATGACCTCCACCATGTGCACCGGGATGCGGATGGTGCGGGCCTGGTCGGCCATCGCGCGGGTGATCGCCTGGCGGATCCACCACGTCGCGTAGGTGGAGAACTTGTAGCCCTTGGTGTAGTCGAACTTCTCGACCGCACGGATCAGGCCCAGGTTGCCCTCCTGGATCAGGTCCAGGAACGCCATCCCGCGGCCGGTGTAGCGCTTGGCCAGCGAGACCACGAGGCGGAGGTTCGCCTCGAGCAGGTGGTTCTTGGCGCGCTCGCCGTCGCGGACGATCCAACGCAGGTCGCGCCGCATCTGCGGGGAGACCTTCTCGCCGGAGTCGAACGCCCGGCGCAGCCGCTCGGCGCCGTAGAGGCCGGCCTCGATCCGCTTGGCGAGCTCGACCTCCTCCTCGGCGTTGAGCAGCGCCACCTTGCCGATCTGCTTGAGGTAGGCGCGGACCGAGTCGGCCGATGCGGTGAGCTCGGCGTCCTTGCGGGCCTGCCGCAGCGCCTCGGACTCCTCCTCGTCCCAGACGAAGTCGGCCGACTTCTGCTGCGACGAGCGGGTGGTCGGGGCCTGCCGGTTGGCGCCGGTGTTGCTCTCTTCCTCACCGTCGTCGTCATCGTCGTCGTCGGTCGCCACCTCGACGGCGGGATCCGCGGCGACCTCGGCCAGGTCGGCCTCCAGGTCGACGGCGACGACCTCCTCGACGAGCTCGCCGTCCTCCGGGGCTGCGAGCTCACCTTCCTCGAGCTCGACCTCCTCGGAGCCCTCGGCGGTCGTCGCGCCCTTCTTCGCGGCGGGCTTCTTCGCGCCCCCACGGGTTGCCGGGCCGGTCTTCGCGGCCGGCTTCGCGGCGGTGCGGGTCCCGGGCTTGGCGGCCGTCTTGGTCGCCCCGGCCGCTCGACGGGTACGGGATGCGGGACTCGGCGTCTCTTCGACGGTCGAGTCGCTGCGTGCTGCGGAGTCTGCGGCTGCCACCTGGGCCCTCTCGCTACGTGCGCTGACGTGGTTCGCCGGATCGCGCGGACCCGATCGCCGTGCCCCACCGCGTGCGGTGTGGCACCTGCTGGTCGCGTGTGCGTCCGGAATGTCGTTGTGTCATCGCCGCCTCGGTCGCCGGCGTTAGTGGAGGTCGCCGCGCGTCCCGGAGGTGGGGTGCCGCTCCATTGTAACTGTGCTGATGGACAGGGGCCGCACCTCACGCCATCCGCGCGTCACGAGCCGGTCACCCGAGGTCTCCGGGGGCCTTCCGCGGGGCGCGCGGCCGGCGG
>NZ_JADQDD010000407.1 GCF_019263595.1 Pseudonocardia sp. KRD291
CGCAGCCGGCCGCCCACCACGGTGCCAGCCCGGCCGCGAGCAGCGCGCCGATCATTCCGGTGAGCACGTCGCCGGAGCCTGCGGTCGCGGCCCAGGCGTCGGCGGCCGGGTCGATCAGGGTGCGCCCGTCCGGGTCCGCGACGACCGTCGCGTTGCCCTTGAGCAGGACCGTCACGCCCAGGTCGGCGGCGGCCCGGCGGGCGGCGCCGACCCGGTCGGTGCCGACGTCGCCCGCGATCCGGGCGAACTCGCCGGCGTGCGGGGTGAGCACGATCGGACGTCCGTGTATCCGGTCGCGCAGGTGCCGGTGCTGCGCGAGCAGCGTGATGGCGTCGGCGTCCACGCAGAGCGGGACGTCGCGGTCGAGCACCGCCTCGAGCAGCTCCCGGCCCGCGTCACCGGTGCCGATGCCGGGCCCGATCGCCCACGCCTGGGTGCGCCCGGCGTCGGAGATCCCGTCGGTGGCGACGATCTCCGGCCAGTGCCGTCGGACCTCGTCGGCGGCCGAGCCGGCGAACCGGACCATTCCGGAGGTGGACAGCGCCGCCGCCCCCGCGGCCAGCACGGCCGCGCCGGGGAACGTCGCCGAGCCGGCGGCGATCCCGACCACGCCCTGGGTGTACTTGTCGTCGGCCGGGCCGGGGACCGGCCAGCGGGCGCCGACGTCGGCGTCGGAGAGCAGGTGGGCGTGCGGCTCCGGCGCGTGCTCGGCGAGGAAGGGGCCGAGCCCGAAGTCGACCAGCCGGACCGGTCCGCACGACGGCGCGGCGAGCGCGTGCACCGGCTTGCGGCAGCCGAAGGTCACGGTCATCGCGGCCCGGACGTGGGCGCCGTCGGTGCGCCCGGTGTCGGCGTCGACCCCCGAGGGCAGGTCGCAGGCGACGATCGGCACCCCGGCGTCGTCCGCGGCGCTCACCAGCGCGGGTGCCGGTTCGCGCAGCCCGGGACGTCCGGAGATGCCGACGATCCCGTCGATCACCACGTCGGCGCCGCGCACCGCCGCGCGGGCCGGTTCGAGACCGTCCGGGTCCACCGGCAGCACCCGCCCGCGCGCCGAGCGCAGCGCGGCCAGCCCGGCCGGGTGTGCCCGGTCCGGGCTCAGCAGCAGCGCCGTGACGTGTGCGCCCCGGCGGCGCAGCCCGACACCGGCCCAGAGGGCGTCGCCGCCGTTGTCACCGGCCCCGACGAGCAGGACCACGCGCCGGCCGTAGGTGGACCCGAGGAACCCGCGCACCTCCGCGGCCAGCCCGGCCGCGGCCCGGCGCATCAGCACCCCGTCGCCGACGCCCCCGAGCATGGCGCCCTCGGCCGCCCGGACCTGATCCGCGCTGTAGACCCCGTGCATCGACCGCACCCTAGCCGCCCACCTCGCGTTGTGGAGCCTTGACGCTCCCCGGACGGGCCCGAGAGCGCGACAGGGCTCCACAACGCGAAGGGTGGAGGGGTGGGGTTACTCGACGGTGACGGACTTGGCGAGGTTGCGGGGCTTGTCCACGTCGTAGCCGCGGGCGCGGGCGATCTCGGCCGCGATCACCTGCAACGGCACCGTGGCGACCAGCGGCTGCAGCAGCGTCGAGATCGGCGGGAGCTCGAACAGGTGGTCGGCGAACGGCTTGACGGTCTCGTCGCCGGCCTCGGCGAGCACCACGGTGCGGGCGCCGCGGGCCTTGATCTCCTGGATGTTGGACAGCAGCTTGGAGTGCAGCACCGCGCGGCCCTTCGGCGAGGGCATCACGACGATCACCGGCAGGCCCGGCTCGATCAGCGCGATCGGGCCGTGCTTGAGCTCGCCCGCGGCGAACGCCTCGGCGTGCATGTAGGCGAGCTCCTTGAGCTTGAGCGCGCCCTCCAGGGCCACCGGGTAGCCGACGTGGCGGCCCAGGAACAGCACCGCCTTGGAGTCGGCCAGCAGCTGGCCCAGCGCGCGGGCCTCGCCGAGTGACTCCAGCACCGTCTCCACGGCCTTCGGGGCGGCCTCGAGCTCGTGGAACTCGCGCACGACCTCGTCCGGGTACTTGGTGCCGCGGGCCTGGGCCAGGGCCAGGCCGACCAGGTAGTTCGCCGCGACCTGCGCGGTGAACGTCTTGGTCGCCGCGACCCCGATCTCCGGGCCGGCGTGGGTGTAGATCACCGCGTCGGACTCGCGCGGGATCTGCGCCCCGTTGGTGTTGCAGATGGCCAGCACGCGGGCCTTCTGGTCCTTGGCGTGGCGCAGCGCCTCGAGGGTGTCGGCGGTCTCGCCGGACTGGGAGATCGCCACCACCAGCGTGGAGCGGTCCAGCACCGGGTCGCGGTAGCGGAACTCGCTGGCCACCTCGATCTCCACCGGGAGCCGGGTCCAGTGCTCGATGGCGTACTTGGCCAGCAGCCCGGAGTGGTAGGCGGTGCCGCACGCGACGACGAAGACCTTGTCCACGTCGCGCAGGTCCTGGTCGGTCAGGCGCTGCTCGTCGAGCACGATCCGGCCGTCCACGAGGTGCCCGCGCAGCGTGTCCGCGATCGCGGTCGGCTGCTCCTCGATCTCCTTGAGCATGAAGTAGTCGTGGCCGCCCTTCTCGGCGGCGGCCAGGTCCCAGGTGACCTCGAACGGGCTCACCGCGACCGGCTCGCCCCGGAAGTCGGTGACGTCGTAGCCGTCCCGGGTGATCGTGACGACCTGGTCCTGCCCGAGCTCGACGGCGTTGCGGGTGAACTCGATGAACGCCGCGACGTCCGAGGCCAGGAACGTCTCGCCCTCGCCCAGGCCGAGGACCAGCGGCGACGAGCGGCGCGCGGCGACGATCGTGTCCGGCTCGTCGGCGTGCGTGACGACGAGGGTGAACGCGCCCTCCAGGCGCAGCGCAACGGAGCGGACGCTGGCCGGCAGGTCGCCCTTGGTGGACGGGTCGGCGGCGCGCCCGGCGTAGGCCAGGGCCACCAGGTGCGCGGCGATCTCGGTGTCGGTGTCGGACTCGGCCCAGATGTCCAGGGCCTCCAGCTCGGCGCGCAGCGGCAGGTAGTTCTCGATGATGCCGTTGTGCACGACGGCCGTCTTCCCGGCGTCCGCGGGTCCGCTGCGGTGCGGGTGCGCGTTGCGGTCGGTCGGCGGCCCGTGCGTGGCCCAGCGGGTGTGCCCGATCCCGGCGGTACCGGTGAAGGTGTCCCGCCCGATCTCGTCCAGGCGCTGCTCCAGGTTCACCAGCGCGCCCGCCTTGCGCTCCACGGCCAGCCCGCCCGAGTGCGGCAGGGCGACCCCGGCGGAGTCGTACCCGCGGTACTCCAGCCGGCGCAGGCCCGCCAGGACCACGTCGAGTGCGGGGCGATGACCGACGTAACCGACGATGCCACACATGACGCTCAGGGTAAGGGCGGCATGATCGGCGGATTTCACCGCTGTAGGCGAGCCGCGGGCGGCGGGGTGTGATCGACCCCGGTACGGTGCCCGACGTGAGCCGTACCAGCACGTTCACCCGACCGCCGTCGATGAAGGGCGCCAAGGACGCGCTCGGGGTGCTGTCGCGGCCGGGTCCGCACGAGGTGCGGATCGGCGACCTCGGGCTCGTCGGGCTGCCGGGGACGATCTACACGCCGGTCGAGGGCCTCGGCCTGCCCGCCGTCGTGCTCGGCCACGACTGGCTCCAGCCCACCTCGCGCTACGTCGAGCTGCTGCGCCACCTCGCCACCTGGGGTTTCGTCGCGGCCGCACCGAACACCCAGCGCGGCCCGCTGCCGAGCACGACCCGGTTCTCGACGGATCTGCTGACCACCCTCGACGTCGTCTGCGGCGTCCGTCTGGGCGACGGCCGGATCAGTGTCGACGCCCGGCACACCGCCCTGATGGGCCACGGGATCGGCGCCGGGGCGGCCATGCTCGCCGCCGCCCGCCGGGAGCGCCTGGGCGCGGTGGTGACTCTCGCGCCGTCGAAGATCGCGCCGTCGAACATCGACGCAGCGAAGGTGATCACCGCCCCGACGCTGCACCTGGCTGCGGAGACCGACTCCTGGGCCCCCGCGGCCGGACACGCCGAACCGATCGCCGCCGCCGGTCTCGAGGCCGGCCGGCCGGTGCAGCTGCGCACCCTGGACGACGCCGGTCACCTCGGCTTCTGCGCCGGACGGCACTGGAGCAGCATCCTGTTCCAGAACAAGGCCCAGCCCAAGACCCGCAAGATCACCCGGGCGTTGGTGACGGCGTTCCTGATGCAGCACCTCCTCGACGAGAGCCGCGCCTCGGTGCTGACCCAGGGCGACGTCCCCGGGGCCCCTCTGGTCGACCCGACGCCGGACGGGGACGAGAACTCCGAGGGCTGAC
>NZ_JADQDD010000408.1 GCF_019263595.1 Pseudonocardia sp. KRD291
CGACCGCGCACCGAGCCTGACCAAGGACATGTCCCCGGTCCTGGCCGCGGTGATCGTGGCGGTGTCGGTGGCGGTGATCGTCGCCTACTACGTCGTCGGCAGGCGCTCGTCCCGGGCCCGGGCCTGAGGCGGTCCAGGCCCAGGCGGAGCGCTCACCGCGGCGTCCGCCCGCCGCCCGGCAGCGGCACGGCCAGCCGGACCGCCCACCCGCCGCCCGGGCGCGGTCCCGCCGCGAAACGTCCGCCCCAGCGCTCGGTGCGCTCGCGCATCGAGACCAGCCCGAGCCGGGCGCCGGCGACCGGCTCGTCGGCGGGCAGGGGTGCGGCCGTGCCGTCGTCGGAGACGTCCACGACCAGGTCGGCCCCGTCCACCTCGATGCCGACCTCCACGGCCGACGCCCCGGCGTGCTTGACCACGTTGTGCACCGCCTCGGAGACGATCCGGTACACGTCCTCCTGCAGGTCCAGCCCGGCCTCGATGCGCGCCCGGTCGGTGTGCACATCGACCCGCAGACCGGTGCGGGCTCCCACGGCGGCCGCGTGCCTGCGCAGCGCGTCCACCAGACCCTGCTCGGCCAGTTCGAGAGGTCGCAGCTCGAAGACCAGGCGGCGCAGGTCGGTCAGTGCGCTCGACGACAGCGAGGCCAGCTCCTCGGCCGAGGCCCGCATGCCCTCCGGCTCCGCCCCGTTGTCGAGCTGGCTGCGCAGCACGGTCGCCTGCATGCGCATCGAGAACATCTGCTGCACCACCGAGTCGTGCAGCTCACGGGCCAGCCGGCGGCGTTCGTCGGACTCGGCCCGCGCCCGGGTCTGGGTCAGCAACGCGGCGGTGTCGACGGCGATCGCCGCGTGGTCGGCCATCGCCTCGAGGAACGCCACCGAGGCCGGCCCGGGATCCGCGCCGGGCTCGTAGTAGGCGTTGACCACGCCGAGCACCTGCGCCCGCACGATCATCGGCATCGACACGAACCCGTCCCAGTCCGGGCGGTCCATGATCTCGTGCAGCGGCTCCCACGCCGCATCGGCCATGATCGCGGCCTTGCGGCTGGGCACGACGACGGGTACCCCGGCGGTGAACGCGTCGAGGAACCGGACGTCGGCGCCCAGGCGGCGGCAGGCGCCGAGCCGGTCCACGAACTCCGGCGCCGCCCCGAACCCGGCCATCCCCAGCACGCGCAGGTCGGCGGCCGGGTCGTCGACGGCCAGGATCTGGACCGCGTTGATCCCCGGCGTCCGCACGATCTCCTGGGCGACCGCCTCGAGCGTCACCGCCAGGGCCCCGGACGCGGTCACGCTGGACGCGGCCCGGGCGATCGCGGTGAGCCTGGCCTGCTGGTGTCCGACGTCGGTGACGTCGCGGAACCACACCGCGTACCCGTCCTGCGGCCCGGCCGCGATCCGGTACTCGAGCTCGCGCGGCCGGGAGCGCGACGGTGCCCACCGCACGGCACCGTCGGCGGTCGACGGGTTCGCGCCGGTCCCGGCCGGGACCGGGAACGGGCCCGGGCGCCCGAGCAGGCCGGCACCGTCGGAGCCGAGCAGGCGCGCGGCGGCGTCGTTGAGGTAGCGCACCCGCCCGGCCGCGTCGAGCAGCACGAGGCCGTCCCCGGACACGTCGAGCAGTGCCCGCATGCCGTCCCGATCCGGTGCCTGCTCCGCCACCACCGCGCACTCCCCCGGGCCCGTGGTCGACGCGGGCACCCGTGGCGATCGAACCAGGTGGCCCGGGCTCGGGCCACGGTCGACTCCCCGGCCGGGTCACCTCGACCGTCGCGGACGCCCGGCGCCGGGGCGCCGCACGCGACGGATGTCGTAGACGTCGCGGGACAGCCCGCCGCACGGTCCCGGTCATTGGCGAGTTACCCGCGTCCGGGCCGGGTCCTAGCGTCGTCGAGGGCGGTCCGTCGGTGATCCCGGCCGGACGGCCCGTTCCTGTCGTGAACGGCGGCTGCGCCCGCCGAGGGAGGCCACCGCTGCGATGCCCGAGGAACCCCGACCCCGCCTGCCGCTGCGGCACCTGCTGCTCGACACCACCCCGGTCGCCGGGGACGTCCTGCGGTGAGCGGCCACGTGATCGTCCGTACCTCGGTGGGCCCCTCCCCCGAGGTCACCTCGGCGCTGGCTGCGGCCGGCGTCGCCACGGCCCACGAGGCGTCCGGCCGCCACGGCCTGCTCGGGCCGGCGCTGCGCCCGATCTATCCGGGCGCCCGGATCGCCGGACGCGCGGTCACGGTGCTCTCGCACCCCGGCGACAACCTGATGATCCACGCCAGCATCGAGCAGTGCCGCCCCGGCGACGTCCTCGTCGTGGCCACCACCTCCCGCTGTACCGACGGGATGTTCGGCGACCTGTTCGCCACCCAGCTGCGGCACCGCGGAGTGCTCGGCCTGGTCACCGACGCCGGGGTACGCGACGTCGCCGACCTCACGGCGATGGGCTTCCCGGTCTGGTCCCGGGCCGTGCACGCACAGGGGACCGCGAAGGCCGTGCCCGGCTCGGTCAACGTCCCGGTCGTGGTCGCGGGCCGGCTGGTGCACCCGGGCGACATCGTCGTGGCCGACGACGACGGGGTGCTCTGCGTCCCGCTGGCCGAGGGCGAGCGGGTCGTGGAGGCCGCCGCGGTCCGCGAACGCAACGAGGAGGCCAAGCGCCGCCGGTTCGCCGCGGGCGAGCTGGGCCTCGACGTCTACGACATGCGTCCGTTGCTGGAGCGTCTCGGCGTGCGCTACGTCGACGCCGAACCCGAGCGCTGAACCCGGAAGGTCCCACGATGAGCACGTTCGTACTCCTGCACGGCGCATGGCACGGCGGCTGGGTCTGGCAGCGTGTGGCCCCCACGCTGCGCGCCGCCGGGCACGAGGTGCTGGCCCCGACCCTGACCGGGGTCAGCGACCGGGCCCACCTGCTCACCCCGCAGGTCGGCCTGTCCACCCACGTCCAGGACGTGGTTGCGCTGCTGGAGGCGCACGACGCCCGCGACGTCGTGCTGGTCGGGCACAGCTACGCCGGGCAGGTCGTCACCGGTGTCGCCGACCGCGTCCCGGACCGGGTCAGCCGGCGGATCCATCTGGACGCATTCGTCGGCGACGACGGGGAGGCAGCGATCGACCTGCTGCCCGACACCGTGGCCGGGCACTACCGCGAGTCCGTGGCCGGTCCGGGTTTCGGGTGGCTCATCCCGGTCCGCTCGCTGGCCAAGCTCGGGGTCACCGACCCGGCCGACGTCGACTGGCTCACCCCTCGGCTGACCCCGCACCCGTGGCTGACCTACACCGAGCCGCTGCGCCTGTCCGGCAGGGGCGACACGGTGCCGGCCACGTTCGTCGAGTGCGTCGACTGGATGCGGGTGTTCACCCCGCACGCACGGCGGGCGGCCGCCCGGGGCTGGCCGGTGCACGAGATCGCGACCGGGCACGAGGCGATGGTCACCGCGCCGGACCAGCTCGCCGCACTGCTGCTCGAGCTCGCCGCGAGCTGACCCCGAACCCCGACCCCGAGGAGACCACCGTGGAGTTCCTGGTCCGCACCGAGAACCTGCTGCCCCACGACACCCCCGACGCGACCCGCGACGAGCTGCGCCGGGGCGAGCGCGAACGCGCCGTCGAGCTGCGACGCGAGGGCGTGCTCAAACGGCTCTGGCGGGTCCCCGGGCGCAACGCCACGGTCGGGCTCTACGAGGCCGAGGACCCGGCCGCGCTGCACGACGCGCTCACGTCGCTGCCGATGTGGAAGTGGATGGACGTGACCGTCGAGGCACTCGCCACCCACCCGCAGGAGAAGTAACCCGACCACCAGGCGCCCGACCCACCCGGACCGTTCGACCCGGACCGCTCGACGAGGAGCACCGATGTCCACCAGCACCCCGGCACCCGACACCGGCCGGCCCGCCGGTCGCAGGCCCGGCAGGGTCGCGTTCGCCAGCTACATCGGCACGACCGTCGAGTGGTACGACTTCTTCATCTACGGCGTGGCCGCGACGCTGGTGTTCCGCAGCCAGTTCTTCCCCGGCTTCTCCGAGCTGGCCGGCACGCTGGCCGCGCTGGGCACCTTCGCCGTCGGGTTCGTCGCCCGCCCGATCGGCGGGATCGTGATGGGGCACTTCGGCGACCGTGTGGGTCGCAAGTCCATGCTGGTCGTCTCGCTGCTGATGATGGGTGTCGCCACGACGGCGATCGGGCTCATCCCCA
>NZ_JADQDD010000409.1 GCF_019263595.1 Pseudonocardia sp. KRD291
ACGTGCAGGAACCCCCCACCGACGAGGGCAACTCCTGGACGCTGGTCGAGGCCAGCCAGGCCGGTGACGTGCGCGCGTTCGGCGAGCTCTACGAGCGCTACCACGACGTCGTGTTCCGGTACGTGCTGTTCCGGATGGGCGACCGCTCGTTCGCCGAGGACATCACGCAGGAGACGTTCGTCCGCGCGCTGCGCCGGATCGGCTCGGTCAGCTACCAGGGCCGCGACATCGGCGCCTGGTTCGTCACGATCGCCCGCAACCTGATCTTCGACTACGTGAAGTCCAGCCGGTACCGGTTGGAGTCGACCACGTCGGAGATCGTCGAGCTGTCCCCGGCGACCGGCGGGCCCGAGCAGCAGGTACTCGACAACGCGACGAACTCCGAGCTGCTCGCCTCGATCGACAAGCTCAACCCGGACCAGCGCGAGTGCATCCAGCTGCGCTTCCTGCGGGGGCTCTCGGTCGCCGAGACCGCCGAGCTGATGGACCGCAACGAAGGCGCGGTCAAGGCACTGCAGCACCGCGCCGTCCGCCGACTCGCCCAGTTGCTGCCGGAAGGCCTGAGATGAGTGAGCCGAACGGTCTAACTGGATGTCCCGATGACGCCACTGCGACGAATGCGCTACTCGATGCGGTGAACGGTATTTTCGCCGTAACCTCCGCGCTCCCGCCTCGTTGTGTAGACGAGCGCAGGTTGAGCGCGACGCTGATGAGCAGCGCAGGACTGCAGTGAGGACGGACGACATGCCGGGGGCATGGCACGAGGACGACAGGCAGCGGGCCGAGGACGGGCACGAACAGGTGCCGCCCGGCGCGTCCGCCGCGGAGGAGCTCGCGCACGAGATCGCGCTGGCGGCCGCGCTGGACCGCAGCCGCCCGTCGCTGTCCCCTGATCCGCAGGCCTCCGCACGGATGCGCCGGCGGCTCGTCGAGGCGATGGCCGAGCGGGATGCCATGCGTCCGCGGACGCCGGCACCGGACCCCTCCGAACTGACCACACCGCTGGGCGCACCGATCCGGGACGTCGCGCCCGTCGGCGACACCGCACCGGCCGCCTCGGTCGGCCGCGCAGCCGGAGAGCGCACGCTCTCCGCGACCGGCACCGGCCCGGACCGCCGCATCCGGAGCCGACGCGCCCGGCACGTGCTGCCCGACGACCACCCGGACCAGGCCTCCGCCGCGGGCGCTTCGGCGTCGGGCGGCACCGCGGAGAGCCGTCCCTCCGACGGCCGCCCCTCGGCGCGCCCGTCCGGGCGTCGCCGGCCCAGCCTGCGCAAGCGCTTCGGCGTCGTGGTGACGGCCGTGGCCGCGCTCGCCGTCCTGGCCGGGGTGGCCGCCACCGCCAGCCGCACCGCGCTGCCCGGCGACTCGCTCTACGGGGTCAAGCGGGTCACCGAGTCCACCGGCGGCGCCTTCACGTTCGGCGACCAGGCCGAGGCCGCGCGCCAGCTCGAGCTGGCCCGTACCCGGGTCGACGAGATCGAGAGGCTGATGGACCGGAGCACGCCGCCGGAGCCCTCGACGGTCACCTCGGCGATCGACGACTTCGACACCGCCACCAGCAACGGCAGCCGGCTGATGCTGTCCGCGGAGCGGTCGGCGGGCGGTTCGCAGCTCGGCGACCTCCGCACCTGGGCCACGGCGCAGTCCGGCCGGATGGAGCAGCTGCGAGCGTCGATGCCGCAGACCATCGTCCCGGAGGCCGACGACTCGATCGCGCTGCTGGAGCGGGTCCTCACCCGCACCGAGGCGCTGCGGGCCCGCACCGGCTGCAGCGGGTCGGGCACCGACTCGGTCGACGACCTGGGCCCGCTGCCCTCGTCCGGCGCCTGCGTCCCGGACTCGGGTACGGCCCGGTCCGAGCAGCAGGACACCGAGGAGCCCGGCACCGACGAGTCCGGCACCGGTTCGCCGGAGCCGGAGTCCCCGACCGAGTCGTCCGGGTCGAGCTCGCCGAGCCCGTCGACGAGCGGGACCTCCGAGCAGCCGGGTCTCGGCCCCATCCTCGGTGGCGACCCCGCCCGGTCGCAGAGTGGCGAGCCCAGCAGCCCGAGCAGCTCGTCGGGCAGCTCCGGCTCCGGTTCGAGCAGCTCCACGAAGTCGACGACCGACTCGCCCGAGCCGCTGCTGCCGCCGATCACCCTTCCGCCGCTGCTGCCCGGCATCGGCCCGGTCACGATCGGCTGACCGACACCGGCGAACGCCCGACGGGGCCACCTCAGCACGATGCTGTGGTGGCCCCGTCGTCATCCGGGCCCGGTGCCCGGGTCGCGGCGTGACGGTCGTGATGCACGGCGGCCCCCGGGCGGCAGGCGCAGTAGGGTGAACGATGTCCGTGTCCGCACCCGAGGAAGGCTGGTCGTGGTGAGCGATCCCGAGCCGCGTACGCCCACCGGGGACGGCGACGCCACCGGCGACGGACGTTCCGAGGTGGCCGGGATCGCCGAGTCCGGCCGGGTCCTGGACCGGGTGACCGCGCTGGATCCGGCCCGCCGGGCCGGTGAGGCCTCCGCCGCCGCCGCGGTGGCGGCCGAGGAGCTCGTCGGGCACGACGGGGACGAGCCGCCGCCGGACCTGACCGCCGCGGCGTTCTTCGACTGCGACAACACGATGATGGTCGGCGCGTCGATCTTCCACTTCGCCCGCGGCCTGGCCGCGCGCAAGTTCTTCTCCGCCGCGGACATGCGCGGCTTCGCCTGGCAGCAGCTCAAGTTCCGGGTCGGCGGCCGGGAGGACAAGGGCGGCATCGCCGGACATCGCGACACGGCGCTCTCGTTCGTCGCCGGCCGGTCCGTCGAGGAGGTCATGGCGATGGGCGAGGAGATCTACGACGAGCTGATGGCCGACCGGATCTGGGCCGGCACCCGGGCGCTGGCCCAGATGCACCTCGACGCAGGCCAGCGCGTCTGGCTGGTCACCGCGACCCCGGTGGAGCTGGCCCTGATCATCGCCCGGCGCCTGGGTCTGACCGGCGCGCTGGGCACCGTCGCGGAGAGCGTGGACGGCCTCTACACCGGCCGCCTCGTCGGGGAGATCCTGCACGGCCCGGCCAAGGCGCACGCGGTGCGCGCGCTGGCCGCGTCCGAGGGCCTGGACCTGCGTCGCTGCGCCGCCTACTCGGACTCGGTGAACGACGTGCCGATGCTGGCCGCGGTCGGCACCGCCGTCGCGGTCAACCCGGACTCGGAGCTGCGTGACGTGGCCAAGGCCCGGGAGTGGCAGATCCGCGACTTCCGCACCGGACGCAAGGCGGCCCGGATCGGCGTCCCGTCGGTGCTCGGTGCCGGCGCGCTCGCCGGTGCCGTCGCCGCGGGCGTGGCCTACCGCAAGCGCTGAGACCTCCTCCGGCCGGCCGGAGGAGGCGCGTCAGCCCAGGAAGACGTTGCGGCGCTGCGAGAGCAGCCGGTAGAGCGTGTGCTGGATCGTCTCCCGGACCTGGTCGGTCAGGTTGAACACCAGCATCGGGTCGTCGGCGTCGGCCGGGGTGTGGTCGTCGGTGCGGATCGGCTCGCCGAACTCGATGTACCACTTGGACGGCAGCGGGACCAGGCCGGCGGGACCGAGCAGCGGGAACGTCGGGGTGATCGGGAAGTAGGGCGCCCCGAACAGCCGGGCCAGCGGCGCGATGTCGCCGATCTTGGGGTAGGTCTCCTCGGCGCCGACGATGGAGCACGGGATGATCGGGACGCCGGTGCGCAGCGCGGCCGAGACGAACCCGCCGCGACCGAACCGCTGCAGCTTGTAGCGGTCCCGGAACGGCTTGCCGATGCCCTTGAAGCCCTCCGGGAACACCCCGACCAGCTCACCGTTCGCCATCAGCCGCTCGGCGTCGGGCATGCACGCCAGCGTCGCGCCGCTCTTGCGGGCCACCGAGCCGGCCACCGGGAGCCGGAACATCAGGTCCGCCCCGAGCAGGCGCAGGTGCCGCCCGGCCGGGTGCTCGTCGTGCACCGCGACGGTGGACATCATCGCGTCC
Organism: Pseudonocardia sp. KRD291; assembly: GCF_019263595.1. GTDB lineage: Bacteria > Actinomycetota > Actinomycetes > Mycobacteriales > Pseudonocardiaceae > Pseudonocardia. The sequence goes on from NZ_JADQDD010000409.1 coordinate 3,977, forward strand.
AGCGGCAGCGTGCCCGAGTGGTTGGCCACCAGCAGCGCGCCACCGGAGTCCGGGACGTGGTGCATGCCGATCGTCTCCACCCGGAACCAGCGCTGGTAGAGCGGGCGCAGCGCGGGCAGCACGAGCGTGTCGGCGAGCTCGGCGTCGAACCCGAACTCGTCGACCGCGTAGTCGCCGGCCAGCC
>NZ_JADQDD010000041.1 GCF_019263595.1 Pseudonocardia sp. KRD291
GGTGTGCCGGCGGCCGGTGCCGCCGCCGTCCGTGGACGTTGTTCGCAGATATACCCCATCCGGATCATCACCAACCGGGCGCCCGCCCGGTCCGGGAGCAGGATCACGCCGCCGTACCAGCGGGAACACCCGGATCGGGCATGGCGAGCGCGGGGCGGAACTTCAGGGAACGCTCAGCAGGCGAGGAAGACCGTCTCCCCCTCGCCCTGCAGCCGGACGTCGAACCGCAACCGGCCCGGGCCGTCGGGTACCGCGACGAGCGTGTCGCGGCGCCCGGCCGGGACCGTCGCCAGCAGCGGGTCGGCGGCGTTGGCGTCCGCCTCGTCCGGGAAGTAGATGCGGGTGACCACCCGGTCGAGCAGGCCGCGGGCGAACACCGACACGGTCAGGTGCGGGGCCTCGACGGCACCGTCCTCCGCGGGCAGCGCCCCCGGCTTGACGGTGCGGACCTCCCAGCGGCCCTGCGTGTCGGTCGCGGCCCGGCCGAACCCGCGGAAGCCGGGTACCGAGGGCGCGACGGCGCCGCGCGGGTCGTCCGGGTGGTCGAACCGGCCGTCCGGGTCGGCCTGCCAGGTCTCGACCATCGCGTCGGTGACGATCTCACCGGCGCCGTCGCGCACGGTGCCCCCGATCAGGATCTCGCCGGGTGTCCCGTGCGGGACCACGTCCGCGCCGGCCTGCCAGGTCAGCCCGAGCGCCAGGTAGGGCCCGACGGTCTGCGAGGGGGTGAGTCCGAGCTCGGTGGGGTGGCTCATGCGTGCGGCTCCTCGAAGACGCTCTGCTCCCGGCCGCGCAGCACGATGTCGAACCGGAACGCCAGCGCCCACTCCGGGCGGGTGGCGTCCAGGTCGAACGTCGACACCATCCGGCGCCGCGCGTCCTCGGAGACCGAGTTGAAGATCGGGTCCTGGGCGAACAGCGGGTCGTCCGGGAAGTACATCTGGGTCACCAGGCGCTGCGGGAAGGCGTGCCCGAACAGCGAGAAGTGGATGTGCGCGGGACGCCAGGCGTTGTGGTGGTTGCCCCACGGGTAGGCGCCCGGCTTGATCGTGGTGAACGAGTAGTTCCCGTGGGCGTCGGTGAGCACCCGGCCGCCGCCGGAGAAGTTCGGGTCCAGCGGTGCGGGCCAGTTGTCGCGGGCGTGCCGGTAGCGCCCGGCGGCGTTGGCCTGCCAGACCTCGACGAGGGTGTCGGGCACCGCGCGGCCGCCGGAGTCGAGGACCCGCCCGAACACGACGATGCGCTGACCCTGGGCCTCCCCCTCGTGCTGCGTGGTCAGGTCGTGGTCGTTCGGTCCGATCGGGCCCGGCAGCAGCGGGCCGGTCACCTCGGTGAGCCGGTGCGGCAGCACGACCGGGGCCTGCGACGGCGCGCGCAGCCCGGTGCTGCGGTAACCCTCGAAGCCCAGGGGCGGGTTCGTGCCCGCGGGGGCAGGCGGGTATCCCGCGAGCCGTTGCGTGGTGGTCATCGTCGTCCTTCCGGGGATCAGCTCGGATGTTCGTTCCGCAGGCTTCTCTCAGACCGAGCCGTGCGGCAGGCCCACGTAGTTCTCGGCGAGGCTGGTGGCGGCCGCCCGCGAGGTGGCCGTGTAGCGCAGCTGGGACAGCTGCAGGGCCCGGCCGAAGGCGTCCCCGTTCGGGTCGGACTCGTCGAAGCGGTGCAGCATCGAGGTCATCCACCAGGAGAAGTGCTCGGCCCGCCAGACCCGGCGCAGGCAGGTCGCGGAGTACTCGTCCAGGCCGGTCTCGCCACCGCCGTCGAAGAACGTGGTGAGGGCGTCGGCGAGCACCCGGACGTCGGCGATCGCGAGGTTCATGCCCTTGGCCCCGGTCGGCGGCACGATGTGCGCGGCGTCGCCGGCCAGGAACAGCCGCCCGTGGCGCATCGGCTCGGCGACCATGCTGCGCATGCCGGTCACGCTCGGCTTCTCCAGGAACTCGCCGGTGTTCATCGTGAAGCCCTCGCAGGCCAGGCGGGTCCCCAGCTCGTCCCAGATCCGCGAGGACGACCAGTCGCCCGCGTTCTCGTCCGCGGGGACCTGCAGGTAGAGCCGGGTGACCTCGGGGCTGCGCATCGAGTAGAGCGCGAAGCCGCGGTCGTGATTGGCGTAGACGAGCTCGTCCTGCGTGGGTGCCGCCTTCGCCAGGACGCCGAGCCAGCCGAACGGGTAGATCCTCTCGGCGATCTGCAGCGCGTCGGTGGGGAACGCGTCGCGGCAGACGCTGTGCGAGCCGTCGCAGCCGGCGATCACGTCGCAGCGCAGCGTCCGCGCACTGCCGTCGGCGGCGGTGTAGGTGATCGACGGGGCGTCGGTCGCGATGTCGTGCACCGCGACGTCGGAGACCTCGAACTCGACCGGCTCGTCCCGGGAGTCGACACGGTCGGCGATCAGGTCCTTGACGACCTCCTGCTGGCCGTAGACGACGATCCCGCGCCCGACCAGGTCGGCGAAGTCGATCCGGTGGTCGGTCTGCGGCGCGGCGGTGTCGGTGGCGAAGCGCAGCGAGATGCCCTGGTGCGCCATGCCCTCGCGGTCCAGGCGCCCGGCGACCCCGGCCTCGCGCAGCAGCTCGACGGTCGGGGCCTCCAGCACCCCGGCCCGGACCCGCTGCTCGACGTAGCCGCGACTGCGCGACTCCAGCACGACCGCGTCCACCCCGGCGCGGGACAGGAGCGTCGCCAGCAGCAGTCCCGCCGGCCCCGCCCCGACGATGCCGACCTGCGTGCGGGACGGGCTCCGTGTCGTCATCGCGCCACCCTCTCCCGGCGTCTCGTCCGCACTCGACCCGGCTTCCGTTCTGCGGAAGACTCGATCCGGTGAGCCCTGGTGCAGCGCCCCGGTCGGTGGTGACCGCGCGGGTGCTCGACGTGCTCGGCGCGTTCACCGAGGCGGCCCCCGAGCTGGGCCTGACCGAGATCGCCCGGCGCACCGGGCTGCCGCTGACCACCACGCACCGGATCGTCGGCGAGCTGGCCGCGGGCGGGGCGCTGGACCGCGGCGACGACGGCCGCTACCGGGTCGGCCTACGGCTCTGGGAGATCGCGGTGCTGGCCCCGGCCAGCACGATGCTGCGCGAGCGCGCGATGCCGTTCCTGGAGGACCTGCACGAGGTGACCCGGGAGAACGTCGCGCTGGCCGTCCTCGACGGCGCCGAGGTGGTCTACCTGGAGCGGCTCTCCGCCCGGGACGCGGTGTCGATCGTGTCCCGGTCCGGCTCGCGGCTGCCGGTGCACGCGACCGGCGTCGGGCTGGTGCTGCTCGCGCACGCCCCGCCGGACGTCGTCGAGCAGGTGCTCGCCCGGCCGTTGCGCCGTTTCACCCCGCACACGGTGTGCGACCCGGCCCGGGTGCGGGCCGCGCTCGGTGAGGCCCGCAGCTCCGGGTTCGTGATCAGCGACCGGCAGATCGAGGACGTGTCCCTCTCGGTCGCGGCCCCGGTGCGGGACCGGTCCGGGCGGGTCGTCGCGGCGATGTCGGTGGTGGTGCGGGCCGACGGTACGAACCCGCACACCTACGTCCCCGCCGTCCGCGCCGCCGCCCGCGGCATCAGCCGCGCGCTCGGTGCCACCACCTGAGCCCTGCGATCGTGATCGATCCGATGCGAGGGCGGGATCGGCGCTGCAGGGGCCGGCATGTCACGGTGACGGCGTGCGTGACTTCCTGATCGACATCCCGGACGTCGAGCTCGACGACCTGCGCGAGCGCCTGGCCCGGACCCGCTGGCCGGAGCCGGCCACCGTCGAGGGCTGGACCCAGGGCGTCCCGCTGGACTACGCGAAGGAGCTCTGCGAGTACTGGCGGACCCGCTACGACTGGCGGCGGGTCGAGGCCGAGATCAACGCCTGGCCGCAGTTCCGCACCGGCCTCGACGGCGGGGGCGACGACTCGGTGGAGATCCACGTCGTGCACGCCCGCTCGCGGCACGAGAACGCGCTGCCGCTGCTGCTCACGCACGGCTGGCCGGGGTCGATCGTCGAGTTCCTGGACGTGCTGCCGGCGCTGACCGACCCGCCGGACCCGGCGGACGCGTTCCACGTCGTCCTCCCGACGCTGCCCGGCTACGGGTTCAGCGGCAAGCCCGCCGTGTCCGGCTGGGGGGTGGAGCGGATCGCGGTGGCCTGGGCCCAGCTGATGGACCGGCTCGGCTACGAGCGCTACGCCGCGCAGGGCGGGGACTGGGGCTCGATGGTCACCTCCGCGCTGGGCACCGCCGACCCCGAGCACCTGGTCGGTATCCACCTGACGTTGGCGATGGCCGAACGCCCCGAGGACGACGACACGCCACTGAGCAAGGACGAGAAGGCCGCGAAGAGGTTCGGCCAGAACTTCGCCCGGTTCGGGCGGGGCTACTCGGCCGAGCAGTCCACCCGCCCACAGACCATCGGCTACGGGCTCGTGGACTCCCCCAGCGCCCAGTGCACGTGGATCGTCGAGAAGTTCTGGGACTGGACCGACTGCGCCGGGCACCCGGAGAACGCGATCGGACGCGACCGGCTGCTGGACAACGTGATGATGTACTGGCTGGGCGGGGCCGGCGCATCCTCGGCGCGGCTGTACTGGGAGAGCTTCGCCCGCCGCCGGATGGACGAGGTCACGGTACCGACCGCGGTGACGCAGTTCCCGTACGAGATGACGCGCCTGCCCCGGCACTGGCTCGAGCGCCGCTTCACCGACCTGCGCTCGTTCAGCACGCCGCCTGCGGGCGGGCACTTCGCGTCGCTGGAGCAGCCGGAGACGTTCGTCGACGAGCTGCGCGCGTTCTTCCGGACCGTGCGCTAGACCTGGTCCGCCACTGCACCGCGACCAGCACCAGCGCCACGGCGGGGATGACCACGTCGTAGACCAGGATCCCGCCGGTGTTGCCGGGGGCGTGGTCACCGAGCACGACGGACTGCCAGATGTGCCCGACCGTCGCACCCCACATGAACACCGCGTACCCGGCCGTCACCGCAGCGCGGGCACCGAACCCGAGCCGCACGGCGAGGACGGCCGAGAGCGCGAAGCCCAGGTTCGCGAACGCGATCTCGCGCTGGAAGTCGTTCGCGATCACGAAGCCGATCGTGGTCGCCATGAAGTCCGGGGCGATCAGGAACGACACCCCCACGATGGCGGCGCCGACCGCGATCGCGCCGCGGAACCACCACCGCATCCAGATCTCCAGGGTCTCCCCTGCCGGGGCACCGCGCCGGCGGGCACGCCCGGCCGAGATCACCGCCCCGATCGCGCAGACCAGCGGGACCAGCATCGGGGTCGCCGAGCTGACGACGTAGTGAGCATCCATGTCCGCCATTAAAACATATGAATATGCTTTAACACGAGCACTAGCCTGACGCATGTGACGACGTCGGAGCCGAGCCGCCGTCCCGGCGGCCGCAGCGCGCGCGTCCGGGCGGACGTGCACACCGCGACCCGGGCGCTCCTCGCCGAGGATCGGTGGGCCCAGCTCACCCTGGGCGGGATCGCCGAACGGGCCGGCACGTCACCGTCCACGCTCTACCGCCGGTGGGGCGACCTCGGGGCGCTCCTGTCCGAGGTCCTCGACGCGCGGCTGGCCGAGACCTCCCCGCTGCCCGACACCGGAACCCTGACCGGCGACCTGCACCGGTGGGGAGCCGGCATGGCCTCGGACCTCGACGGGCCCGAGGGCCGGGTCCTGCTGCGCGGCTCGCTGCTGCTCTCCGGCGAGGACGACGGCGACCGCCCGCCGGACCAGGCACGACGCGGACGGGTCGACGAGATCGAGGCGCTGATCTCCCGCGCCCGCACACGCGGCGAGCCGGTCCCGACCGTGCAGGACGTGTTCGAGTTCCTCATCGGCCCGCTCTACGGTTACGCCCTGTTCGCCCGGGGCGCCCTCGTCGCACGTGCGCCGGCCCTCGTCGACCGCCTACTGGAGCACGCCGGCCGGTCCTAGCCCCGGACGCCCGGGTGCGTGGGGACCGCCCGGCAGGCCTCGACGAGCTGCCCGACGTCCCGGTGCACGACGACCACGGCTAGTTAGTCGAAGACCAGCACCGACGCGGTGAACCCGTGCAGGTGGTTGCGCCCGCCGACCGGCCCGATCTCGCCCGCGGCGAAGAAGCCGGCCACCGGAACGGCATCCAGCGACCGTCGCACCACCCGCACGTCATGGTCGGCCCCGCCCACCTCCGGGGCGAACATGGCCGCGCCGCGACCGTTGCAGGAGAACAGCAGCGCTCCCTGCGCCGGACGGGCGCGCACCGCGCGCGCGAGCAGCTCGGTGAGGTTCTGCTCGGCCCCGGCCGAGTCGCGGACCTGGAACCGCACGGTCTGCCCGACCGCCAGGACGTCGCCGACGACGACGGCGTCGCGCTCCTGCTCGACGCCCAGGACGGCCCGGATCAGGAAGTCGCCGCGCCCGTGCTCGTCGGCGTACTCGTCCATCGCGACGCCCACGTGCAGCCCGCGCAGCGCCAGCTTCTGCTCGGCGGCCGGCAGCGCACCGACGATCTCGCGCAGCCGGGTCGCGGCGGGTGAACCGGCGAGGCCGAGCAGCAGGTTCCGCTCGGTGCGGGTGATCACCATCGGCGGCCCGATCGGCCGGCAGCCCTGGCTGACCACGGCCCTGGCCTGCGCCCGACCGCCGAACAGGACGCCGACCGCGCCGCCGGGCAGCACCTCGCCGTCGGCGAACAGGCGGTTGTGACCGGGCCCGCCCGGTGCGCTGGCCAGGCCGCCGACCAGCGGGAACCCCGGATGCATCGTGTTCATCCGCTCCAGCAGGCCGCCGACCGGGAACGAGAACGGGTCGGCGAGCAGCATCGCGGCGCCGGCGTCCTCCCCCGGGGTGGGCATCCCGTGGATGGACAGCGTCCCGTCCCCGGCGTCCCGCGCCGTGAGCCGTATCGGGGTGAGCGCCGTGCCGGGCAGCGTCGCGGCCCAGACCGCGACCGACGCAGACCGCTCCACACCCCGGCCGTCGGCGATCACGCCGTGCGCCGTCGCCCCGACGCAGGCGCGGGCGTCGGCCAGCTCCATCACCCGCGCGCCGGCCCGCTCGGCCTCGCCGAGGTCACCGCCCTCGCCCGGGCAGACGAAGAACACCAGCAGGTCGGGACGGAGGCCGTCGAGCGGGGCGAGCGCCTGGGTGACCGCGACCTCGGCCGCACCGACCAGGTCCGGGCCGACCCCGAGGCCGTCACCGAAACGACGGGTGGCCACGCCGGCGACCCCGGCCGGCGCCGCGTCGTCCGCGTCGTTCATGACGCCTCCTCGCCCCGACCTCGCGTCACCGGTTGGGGACCCGTCCCAGGCAAGCTACGCAGCCCGACCGGACGCCGCCACGCGACGTTGGGCCGGACGGAGCAGGGCGATCCCGGTTCCCTCCCCCGCCCTCAGACATGTCGGGACGGCGCGGCGGGCAGCCGGCCCGGCCGGGGCCACAGCCGGGCGCGCGCCACCGCCAGGACGGCGGCGGGGCCGAGCGTCCGCGAGTCGGTGGAGCCGAACGGGTTGTCCCCGCGGACCCACCAGCCGTCGTCGACGGGGCGCTCGGCACGTTTGACCGACAGCTGCCCGGGCCGTGCGGGCCACCGGACCAGGACGACCTCGCCCGGCCGCACGGTGGCACCGAAGCTGACCAGCACGACGTCGCCGTCGGCCAGCGTCGGGGACATCGACGGGCCCCGCACCGCGACCCTGCGCCAGCGCACGGGCACCTCCTCGATCGCCGTCTCCGTGACCAACCTCGCGTCCTGCCGGGCCCTGGCCACGGGAGTAGGGTCGTCCACGCCAGAACGATCACCATCAGGGAGGACCCATGCGGATGCTGTCCCGCATCATCCACCCGCAGCTGGAGGCCACCGCACACTGCGACCTCCCCTGCGGCGTGTACGACCCGGCCCAGGCACGTATCGAGGCCGAGTCCGTCAAGGCCATCCAGGAGAAGTACCAGGGCAACGACGACGCGGACTTCCGCGCGCGTGCCATCGAGATCAAGGAGCAGCGCTCCGACCTGGTCAAGCACCACCTGTGGGTGCTGTGGACCGACTACTTCAAGCCGCCGCACTTCGAGAAGTACCCGGAGCTGCACGAGCTGTTCAACAAGGCCACCAAGGCCGCCGGTGCCGCCGGCACCAAGGGCTCGAACGACCCGAAGACGGGCCAGGACCTGCTGGACCACATCGCCCAGATCGACAAGATCTTCTGGGAGACCAAGCAGGCTGCCTGACCCAGGCACTCGAAGCGGCGCTGACCAGCGGGAACCCACTCCCGTCGGTCAGCGTCGCTTTTCGTGGCAGCTGCCGCCCGGGCGTGCCCCGACCGCCGCCACTCAGTCCGGTACCGGCAGACACTCGGCGAGCAGGTCGACGATGTCGCGCCACGCCCGCTGCGCGTGCCGCGGGTGGTAGCCGACGCCGGCGACCAGGGCGTGGCCGTACGCGCCGTCGGTCGAGACGGTGCCGTCCGCGTTGGTCGGCGGGTGGTGGAAGGCGTGGAGCGCGCCGCCGTAGACGACGAGGCGCCAGTCCACACCCGCGTCCTGCATCTCGGCGGCGAACGCCGCCCGTTGCGCGTGCGGCTGGATCGGGTCCTCCGAGCCGACACCGGCCCACACCGGACAGCGGATCCGGCCCGCATCGCCCGGTCGGCCGGTCATCACGGCGTTGACCGTCGCGATCGCGCGCAGCTCGACGCCATCGCGCCCGAGCTCCAACCCGACGGCGCCCCCGGTGCCGTAGCCGATCGCGGCGATCTGGTCGGGGGCGGTCCGCGGTTCGGCACACAGCACGTCGAGCGCCGCGTGGCCGATACCTCGCAACCGGTCGGGATCGGCGAGAAGTGGCATGCAGCGCGCGAGCATCTGCTCGGGGTCGGTGAAGTACTGCCCACCGTGGATGTCGAAAGCCAACGCCACGTACCCGAGCTCGGCGAGGGCGTCGGCCCGTCGGCGTTGGAAGTCGTTGAGCCCGGTTCCCTCGGGCCCGATCAGGACCGCGGGTCGCCGGCCGGCACCGGAGGGGAGAGCGAGATGCCCGACCATCGTCAGTCCGTCGGCGGGGTACTCGACCGTGCGCGTCGTGACCGTCATGACGGCAGACCGTAGGGATCGTCGAGCCCGGCCGGGCCGATGTTCACCGCCGGCAGAACACACGCGCAGCTCAGCGTTTCCCGAACGATTTCGCCCTCGGCGGAAACAGATCTGCAACCGATCGGGATTGTCTACGGTGACTCCGACCACGAGCCGTAGGAGAGACATGGACTCGTTCACCGGAACCGCGGCCGGCGTCCCGTTCACCGCGCTGCCACCGTCGGACGGCGCGACCCACGATGCGGCGCCGTTGGTCGTCACCTGGCACATGCTGGACGCACCCCGCACCGACGCGGCGTTCGCGGCTGCGCTGCCACTGGCCGGGGTGCCCGCGTGGCGGGTGCACCTGGGAATGCCGCTGTGCGGCGCGCGCATGGTCGACGGTCGGCTCGACGCCCACGTCGAGCTGGCTCGTCGGGATGCACTGATGGCGTACTTCGCCCCGGTCCTGCGCCAGGCCGCGGACGAGTTCCCGGCGGCGCTGGCGTCGTTGCGCGCGCAGCTGCCGGTCGACGACGGGCCGGTCGTCGTCCTCGGCGGTTCGCTCGGTGGAGCCGTCGCGCTGCAGGTGCTCACCGCGGGCCGGACCCCGGTCCGGGCGGTCGCGCTGGTCAACCCGGCGGTGCGGGTACGGACCGCGGTCTCGCTCGCCGAGGGCCTGCTCGGAGAGCCCTACCGGTGGACCGCCGACTCGCGCGCCACCGCCGACGACCTGGACTTCGTCGCGCGTGCCCGGGTCGCCACGACGCAACCGCCGCTGCTCCTGGTCAGCGGCGAACGGGACCACCCTGCGTCACGGACGGACGCTGCCGACCTGGTCCGAGCACTCCGCGAGCGGTACGCGAACCCGGACGATGTCGAGCTGGTCGACGTGCCGGACCTGGCACACCCGCTGGCCGACGAGCCCGGCCTGGAGCCGGCTCCACAGCTCCCCGTGGCCAGGGCCGTCGACGAGATCCTCACCGCGTGGCTCGTGCGCCACGTCGGCCCGACCTGAGCGCGGCAGCCGAACCGAGCGACGACCGGAGCCGACGGCTCTCAGGGCGCCACGCCGTACACGCCGGCGACCGCCGTGGCGCGGCCGTGCAGGGCCTCGCGCAACCACGGCGGCGACAGGGCCTCGGCGTTCGTGCCGAGCTGCCAGAGCGCCCATTCGGCGTGTCTCGGGTCCTGGAACGTCACCTCCAGCCGCAGGCGGGCGTCCGCGTCGGTTCCCTCGGCGAGGACGGCCAGCGCGGTGCCCACCAGCTCCTCCCGCCGTCCCGGGTCGACCCGCACCAGCACGGTGACCTGGTCACCGCCGGTACGGAACCGCGTGCTGCGCTCCTGCCAGGCGCGGTCCAGGTCCAGCCGGTCCGGGCGCTGCGCGGGCTCGGCGAGCTCCTCGGCGGCCACGACCCGGGACAGGCGGTAGGTGCGGTCCTCGCCGGCCCTCGTGGCCAGCAGGTAGCCCTGCTCGCGCACGGAGACCAGCCCGACCGGGTCCACCGTCCGCCACGCCGGGGCCTGGCCCACGGCCGCGTAGTGGATGCGCAGCCGGTGTCCGGCCAGCACCGCGCGCCGGACCGCGGCCACGACGGCGTCGGGCACCTCCTCGACGACGAGCCGGCGCGAGAGGAGGTCGGTCTCCGGGTCGACGAGCAGCCGCTCGGCCACCCCGGCCGCGGTGTCCCGATAGCTCTCGGGCAGCGCGTCGACGACCTTCAGCATCGCCGACGCGAGTGCCGATCCGAGACCGAACACCTGCCCGCCGCGCCGTGACCCGGCGATCAGCAGGGCGAGTGCCTCGTCGTGGTTCAGCCCGGTGAGCTCGGTCCGCAGACCGGGGAGCAACGCGAAACCGCCGTGCCTGCCGCGTTCGGCGTAGACCGTGACACCGGCCGCCGACAGCGCCTCGACGTCGCGCAGCACCGTGCGGGTGGACACCTCCAGCTCACGGGCCAGGGCGGTCGCGGACAGCCGACCGTGTCGCCGCAGCAGCAGGACCAGCGATACCAACCGGTCGGCGCGCATGCGAAAACCCTAGAGGAATACACGACACGAGATGTCACATATTGGCTGGAAAGCTCATCGGCACGACGACAACGGATTGTCGCACCACATGTCGATGAATCGAATGGAGCTGGTCAGGCGATGGAGCGAACGGCGGTCAACCCGTGGACGTGGTCTGCGGAGCTCGGGTACAACCAGGGCGAGGTCGTCTCCGGGGCGAGCCGGACCCTGTACTGCGCGGGGCAGACCGCGATGAACGCCGACGGCAAGCCGGAGCATCCCGGTGACATGGCGGCGCAGCTGGCACTGAGCCTCGACAACCTCGAGGCGGTTCTCGGCGCGGCCGGCATGACCCTGGCGAACCTCGTCCGGCTCGGCGTCTACGCCACCGACGTCGATCGGCTCTTCCAGCACTACGGCCTGCTGGCATCGCGGCTGGGCGCCGCCGTGGTCGCACCGGCCACCACGGTGCTCGGGGTGACTCGCCTGGCGATCCCCGACCTGATGGTCGAGATCGAGGGGACCGCCGTCGCCTGAGCGATGCGGCGCCGCCGCCCCGGACCCACCCGGGACGACGGCGCCGCGTCGCGTGTGTCGGCCCCCGGCGTCGAGCTGCCAGAACGATCACCGGTACCGGCTGTCGCCGCCCCAGCTCTGCTGCAAGCGACTGGCATCAGAGTATCTCCTGCAACGCGGTGCGTCCATGCATGGCGACCTTGTTTCGCGGGTAAGCGGCTGTTGCGACATAGTGGCGGCTGAGCCCCACATCCCCGAACCCAGGAGGTCCCCTCCCGATGGCCGAGTACACGCTTCCGGATCTGCCCTACGACTACAACGCCCTCGCGCCGCACATCGCGCCCGAGATCATGGAGCTGCACCACTCCAAGCACCACAACACCTACGTCCAGGGCCTCAACGGCGCCCTCGACAAACTCGCCGACGCCCGCGACAAGAACGACTTCGGCGCCATCGTCGGACTCGAGAAGACCCTCGCGTTCAACCTCGGCGGCCACGTCAACCACTCCATCTTCTGGAACAACCTCTCCCCCGACGGCGGCGACAAGCCCACCGGCGAACTCGCCGCCGCCCTCGACCAGGACTTCGGGTCCTTCGACGCCTTCCAGGCCCACTTCACCGCCGCCGCCACCACCATCCAGGGCTCCGGCTGGGCCATCCTCGCCTGGGACGCCCTCGGCTCCCGCCTGCTGATCCACCAGCTCTACGACCAGCAGTCCCAGCTCCCCGCCGGACAGACCCCGATCGTCATGCTCGACATGTGGGAGCACGCGTTCTACCTGCAGTACAAGAACGTCAAACCCGACTACGTCAAGGCCTGGTGGAACGTCGTCAACTGGGCCGACGCCGAGCAGCGCCTCGCCGCCGCCCGCAAGGGCGTCTGAGCCCCCCCCCCTCGACGCTCGACGCACACGAGAGCCCCGCACCGGTCTTCTCCGGGCGGGGCTCTCGCCGTGACCGGCGCGCAGGTGCGTCAGCCGCGGGGTAGGCCGCCCGCGGCGCGCAGCAGCAGGTGCATGCCCCGGTCGACCGAGCGCTCGCGGAGGTCCGCACGCCCGCCCGGCAGCTGCATGTCCCGGGCGAGGACCTGGCCCTCGCGGGTGGTCACGCAGAAGCAGACGTAGCCGACCGGCTTGGCCTCGGTGCCGCCGTCCGGGCCGGCCACCCCGGTGATCCCGATCCCGATGTCGGCGCCGAAACGCTCGCGGGCACCGTCGGCCAGCGCCCGGGCCACCTCCGGGGACACCGCGCCGTGGGTGTCGATCATCTCGGCCGGCACGCCCAGCAGCGACGTCTTGGCCTCGTTGGAGTAGGCGACGACTCCCCCGGACACGTACGACGACGACCCCGGGCGGTCGATGAGGCGTCCGGCCAGCAGGCCGCCGGTGCAGGACTCGCCGGTGGCGACGGTCAGGCCGTGCTCGCCCAGCGCGCGGGCCAGGAGCTCGTCGGTGGTCGTGCCGTCGGCGCTGACCAGGTTGCGCCGGTGCTTGTCGATGATCGCCTCGGCCAGCGACTCCGCGGTCTTCTCGGCCCCGGGCAACGGGTGCAGGTCCACCTCGAGCTCGGAGCGGCGCAGGCAGGTCGTGACCTCCACCCGGGCCAGGTCCGGGAACCCGCCGGAGGTCTCGATCTCGCGCAGCGTCGCCGCGATCTCGGACTCGGGCAGCCCGAAGAAGCGCAGCAGACGGGGCTCGGCGTGCGGGACGCCGGCGAGCAGCTCGACCATCGGGGACGAGGTCAGCGCCGAGGGCCACATCCCCTGCAGCTCCCGCGGCGGCCCGGGCAGCACGACGACCAGCGGCCCGGTCGCGCCGCGCAGCACCAGGCCGGGCGCGGTGCCGACCGGCTCCAGCACCGACGCGCCGTCGGGCACCATCGCCTGCTTGCGGGTGGCCTCGTCCAGTGCGGCGCCGTCGAACCCGCTGCGCGATGCCCATCGGGCGATCTTGGCGTCGATCGTCTCGCGGACCCGGTCGTCGAGCCGGGACTGCACGCCGCAGAACCCGGCCACCACCTCCGCGGTCAGGTCGTCCGCGGTCGGGCCGAGCCCGCCGCTGGTGATCACCAGGTCGGCACCGTTGCCGGAGACGAACTCCAGCGCCGATCGCAGGTCCTCGGGCCGGTCGCCGACCAGCATCAGCTCGGAGACCTCGAACCCGAGCCCGCCCAGCTCGCGGGCCAGGTAGGGCCCGTTCGCGTCCTGCACCAGGCCGGTCAGCAGCTCGCTGCCGGTGACCAGCACGGCGGCCTTGGGACGGGTGGCGGCTGCGGGGCCGGAGGGGCCTGCGGCGGGGTCGTCGGGCATGGGCCGAACCTACCCGCGTGATCGACCCGTCGCCGCGGCCGCGCCCGGCGCGACCTCGTGCTCAGCGGTACGGGACGGCGTCCGACGCGAGGGCGGCCAGCGCCGACTCCCGGCCCACCCGCACGGCGTCGCCGACCGGGCCCGGGTCCACGGTCAGCGCGCCCGTCCCGGTCCCGGTGTACGGCTCGATCGCGGCCAGCAGCGCCCCGCGGCGCTCCGGGTGCTCCAGGTCGGTGACCAGCGCGAGGTCGGCTCCGTAGCGGCCCTCGCCCTGGCTCAGGGTGCCCAGCCCGGGAATGCACCGGTCCAGGGCGCGCGCCCACCACGGCATCCGCACGCCCACGTCGAGACGCAGCTCCGCGGTCGGGCGGGAGAGCAGCACCAGCACGTGCGTCGCACCGCCGCGCACGGCCCGGGCCAGCGCCAGCGGCTCGCCGATCGACCCGTCGACCCAGCGGCGGCCCTGGTGCTCCACCGCGGGCCCGGCGAACAGCGGGATCGCGGCGCTGGCCCGCAGGCCGCGCCGCCACGACTCCGGGTCGGTGAGCCCGCCGAGCACCCGCGGGCGCAGGTCGTCCACCGCCGTCGCGACGATCCGGACCCGCAGCGGGCTCGCCAGCAGTGCGGCCCAGGGCATCGGCTTGGTCACACCGAGGACGTGGTCGAGCAGATGGTCGAGCGAGAGCACCGGGCGACGGCCTGCCAGACGGCGCAGGTCCACGAACGCGCGCGAGGCCAGGTCCTCCGGGAACGACGCCGCCGCACCCCCCGCGTGCCCCGCCGCGAAACACGCGGCGAGGAACGAACCGGACGAAGCGCCGTAGACCTCGTCGACGGCGTCGCGTAACCCGATCGAGTCGAGCGCATCCAGCATTCCCGCTGGGTAGGCGCCCCGCATGCCCCCGCCGCCGACCACCACCGCCACCCGATGGGGGTCGCGGCGCGCGTGCGGAAGGCTCCCTTCGGCGTGTCGCCGACGCAGGAGCGCCACCACCTCCGGGTCACCGAGCAGGGACCGCGCCCGTGGACGATCGCTCACCTGTTCAGCCTAGGCCGCTGAGCAGGTGGAACGGAGCGTGTCGTGCCCCGCGCCGCCCGACCGGGTGACGACCCGCCGAGACCATCACGCAAAGCGACGCTGAGCACGTTTTCAGCGACTCTCAGTGTCGTCACAGCCGTCGTGCGGAGACTTACGGTCATGGCACAGAACGAACCGACCTGGGTGGGCGAGCTGGACCGGCTCGCCCCGATGCACGACCTCCAGGTCGGCACGGACTACCGCGCCGCCCGCCTCCTGGTCACCGTCGCCGGCACCCCGCAGGGGCAGGTGACCGTCCCGCTGCGCGACGGCCGGGCCACCGCCGCCGACCTCGCCGCCGCCGTCGCACCGCTCGGAGCACCCGCCGCGGTCCGCGGCGCCCCGATGTCGGCCGAGCCGATCACCGTCGTCATCGCCACCCGCAACCGCCCGGAGAGCCTGGGCCGCTGCCTGCGCAGCGTGCTGGCCGGTGACCACCCGGCGCTGCAGGTCGTCGTCGTCGACAACGACCCGGACGACGAGCGCACCGCGCGGATCGTGGACACCTTCGCCAGCCCGCGGGTGCGCTACGTGCGCGAGTCCCGCCGCGGCGCCTCGGTCGGGCGCAACCGCGGGCTCGCCGAGGCCCGCACCGACGTCGTCGCGTTCACCGACGACGACACCGAGGTCGACCGGTCCTGGGCCTCCCGGATCGCGGGCGCGTTCGCCGCGGACCCGTCGCTGGCCTGCCTGTCCGGCCCGGTGCTCGCCGCACGGCTGGGCACCCCGGAGGAGCGGGCCGCGGACGTCGCGCTGGCCTGGAACAAGGGCTTCGTGCCGCGCACGTTCTCGATGGCCGCGCCGCCGTCGGACTCCCCGATCTTCCCGTTCTCCCCGGGCCTGTTCGGGATCGGCGCGAACCTGGCCGTGCGCGCGGCACGGGCCCGCGCCGTCGGCGGGTTCGACGAGGCGATGGGTCCCGGTACCCCGACCCACGGCGGCGAGGACTGCGAGTTCATGGTCCGGATGGTGCTGGCCGGCCACACGCTGGGCTACACCCCCGGCGCCTACGTCTGGCACCACCACCGCGTCGACCAGGCCGCGCTGCGCGCGCAGCTGGAGGGCTACGCGGTCGGGCTGGGCAGCTTCCTGGCCAAGGTCGCGATGAGCCCGCAGGGCCGCGCCGCCGCGCTGCGCCGGCTGCCGGCCGCGCTGGCCCGGCTGCGCCACATCTCCGAGCGCGAGGCCGGCGCGGGCGAGGCCATGCCGGCCGACGCCGACCAGACGCGCACCCGCGGCCTGCTCGCCGGCCCCGGCGCCTACCTGCGCTCGCGCCGCGCGGTGCGCCGCGTCGGCGGCACCGTGCCGTCGCTCATGCCCACGCACGGCGACGCGCCGACCCAGGCCCTGTCCTCGGAACGGATCCTCACGTCCTGACCGGGCCCGGCAGCACGTCGGGCCGGCTCGCGGCCGCGGCGAGCAGCGCACGCGGCCCGGTCACCAGGCGGCGCTCGGTCAGGTCCATCAGGCCGAGCGTGCACTCGACGTCCGCGGCAGGCGTCGGGTCCACGGACGCGCCGTCCACGTCGTGGTCGCGCACGATCCGGTGACCCATCGTGAACGAACGGCCCTCCCCGAACGTGATCTCCGAGTCGACCTCGATCTCCTCGCCCGCGCGGAGCTCGGCCCGGAAGCGCGCCGTCGTCGACAGCAGCACGACGGTCACGCCGCGGGCCCCGAGCGCCGCCTGCGACAGGCCGGCCGCGCGGAAGTGCTCCATTCGCGCGTGCTCGGCGTACTGGTGGTAGACCGCATGGTTGACGTGGCCGTTCACGTCGACCTCGTAGCTGCGGACGCCGATCCGGACACGGAATGGGGCAGGGGTGGCGGACGTCATGGGGCACAGGATCTCAGGCGCCTGCCCGTCGTGGATCACCCGTTCGTCCCGAGGGGACGGTGTTGTTGTGCGTCCCACCCCGCACCCTTAGGCTTGATCGAGGCCCTGGCTAGGCTGTTGCGGGGACGGCACGGAACATCGATTCAGCGTCCGACGCGGATCGTCACCGACGGTGATGGTCTGCTCAACCGGTCCGACCGTCCCGGATCCGGCGAGGTGTCGAGGGAGCACGGTGCACATGAGTAGTGAGACGCCCACCGGTGTGGGGAACGACTCGACGGTCCCCGACGTCGGCGAGGTCGTCCGCTTCGAGGTCGTGGGGCACGGGGACGATGCGGTTGTCGTCCACGTGCACGGGGAGCTCGACACGATGACGGCGCCGGTCCTGCGCGAGCAGCTCTCCGGCCAGATGTCCGCGGCCGACCTGCTGGTGGTCGACCTGTCCCGGGTGACGTTCCTCGGCTCGGCCGGGCTGGCCGCGCTGGTCGCGGTGAAGGACGAGGCCGACACCTCCGGGCACCGGTTGCGCCTGGTCTGCGGCTCGCACACGGTGACCCGGGCGCTCGAGGCGACCGGGTTGCTGGCGATGTTCGACGTCGCCGACGGTGTCCCGGAGGCCCTGAGCAAAGCCGGCTGAGCAGGGCCGGCTGAGCAGAGCGGCCGAAGCGGGGCCGGCTGAGCCGGTCCTGGAGGCGTATGGGTGCCTGGTGGCCCTCGCGGTCTTCAAAACCGACGTGGCCGAGCATCTCGGCCAGGCGGGTTCGATTCCCGTCCGCCTCCGCCGGCCGGCCCTCGGCGGGGCCTCCCCCACTGCACACGCATGACCTGCCACGATGTCCGGATGACGGTTGCCGAGCTGGGTGTCGACCCGCCCGCGGACCCGGCCGGGATCGCCGGCGCGGTCCGCGCCGGGCGCTGCACCGCGACCGACGTCGCCGAGACCTTCCTGGCCCGGATCGGGTCCGTCCGTGACTCCGCGTCCGACCCGTTCGCCGGTGTCGACGCCGAGCGGATCCGGGCCGAGGCGGCCGCTCTCGACATCCGCGCCGACCGCTTCGCGCTGCCCCTGGCCGGCGTCCCGGTCGCCGTCGAGGACGGCATCGACGTGTCCGGGCGCGCGACCCGGCACGGGTCCGCGGCCACCGCCCGGGGTCCGGCCCGCCGCGACGACGTGCTGGTCCGGCGGCTGCGCGCGGCCGGCGCGCTGATCGTCGGCACGAGCCGGTCGCCCGAGCTGGGTCTGGGCCACGACGGCGCCCCGGGCGGGCGCGCGACGGCCGCCGTGCTGGCCGAGGGTCTGGCCGCGCTCAGTGTCGGTGTGGACGGCGACGGCACCCTGCGGGCCGCCGCCGCGGCGCACGGACTGCTCGCCCTCACACCGGGGCGCCGGGCGCTCCCGCTGCCCGGCGGCGCCGCACGGTTGTGGTCCGGGATGGCCTCGACGACCGTGCTGGCCACCGACGTGGACGGCGCGCGGGTGGCGTTCGAGGTGCTCGGTACCTCCCGGAGTGCAGAGGGTGGTGCGCCCGGCGAGGCGGTCCCGCGGCAGGGTGGCGCGCCCGGATGGGCCTCGGCCGCCGCCGTGACCCGCCCGGTGAGCGTCCCGGGCGGGGTGGACGACCTGCCGGTGCCGCGGACGGTGGCGTGCTCGCTGCGCTCCGGGCGCGGGCTCTGGGCCGACCCGCGGGCCTGCACGGCGGTGCACGCGGCGGCCCGGCGGCTCGGCGAGTCCGACGTCGCGGTGGCCGCGGACGACCCGCCCTACCGCGCGTGGCTGCCGGCGCAGGTGTCGCGGCGGCGCGACGCCGGTGTGGCCCGCCGCGTCGACGAGCTCGGTATCGACCCCGACCTGCTCGGCCCGGACGCCCGCGCCGCGGTGCGCCGGGACCGGAAGCTGCGCCGTCTCGGCGGTCCGCGTCCGGCCAGCCCGGGCCGGTGGCGGCAGCGGGCGCTCGCCCTGTTCGACGACGGCGGCTACGACGTGCTGCTGCTCCCCGCGCCCGCGACCGGGGCCCTCCCGCCCGCGTGCCTGGGCGCGTGGAACCTGGCCGGTCTCCCGTCGCTGGTCGCACCGGTGCGGTGGGGCACCGACCGGCACCCGGTGCAGCTGGTCGGCCGGGCCGGGTCGGAACGGCTGCTGCTGGGCACGGCGGCACTGCTCGAGGAGCGGTAGCGCCCGCTCCGGCACGTCTCAGGCCGGCGGGTTCCAGTGACCGGTCGCGAGGAAGGTGTCCAGGGTCCTGCGGTAGGGCGCGAGGTCCATGCCCTGCGCGGCGACCCACCCGTCGTCGTAGTAGCTGTGCCGGTAGCGGTCGCCGCCGTCGCAGAGCAGCGTGACCACGCTGCCCGAACACCCCTCGCGCAGCATCTGCGCCACCAGCTGCCAGACGCCCCACAGGTTCGTGCCGGTCGAGCCGCCCGCCCAGCGTCCGGTGACGTCGCGCAGGTGCCGCGCTGCCGCGACGCTGGCGGCGTCCGGGACCGGGATCATCCGGTCGATCACGCCGGGCACGAAGCTCGGTTCCATCCGCGGGCGGCCGATGCCCTCGATCCGGGACGGCATCCCGGTGACGTGGTCGTACGCCCCGCTCGCCCAGCCGGGGAAGAACGCGGAGTTCTCCGGGTCGACGACGGCGAGGCGGGTGGGCAGGCGCCGGTAGCGCAGGTAGCGCCCGATCGTCGCCGACGTGCCGCCGGTGCCGGCGCCGACCACGATCCACTCCGGTACCGGGTGCGGCTCCTGCGACATCTGCGCGAGCATCGACTCGGCGATGTTGTTGTTGCCCCGCCAGTCGGTGGCGCGCTCGGCGTAGGTGAACTGGTCCAGGTAGTGCCCGCCGGTCTCCCGGGCCAGCCGCTCGGCCTCGGCGTAGACGTCCGGTCCGCGCTCGACGAAGTGGCAGCGCCCGCCCTCGCGCTCGATCAGCGCGACCTTCTCCGGGCTGGTGGTGCGCGGCATGACCGCGACGAACGGGACGCCGATCAGCCGGGCGAAGTAGGCCTCGGACACCGCGGTGGACCCGGAGCTGGCCTCGACCACCGTCGTCCCCTCGACGATCCAGCCGTTGGCCAGGCCGTAGAGGAACAGCGAGCGGGCCAGCCGGTGCTTGAGGCTGCCGGTCGGGTGCACCGACTCGTCCTTGAGGTAGACCTGCACGCCCCACTCCGGGGGCAGCCCGAACACGTGCAGGTGGGTGTCCGCGGAGCGGTTGGCGTCGGCCTGCACCCGTCGCATCGCCTCGTCGACCCAGGCCCGGGTGCGGGCGCAGGAGCGGTCCACCGGCAGGTTCTCGTCGATGCCCCCGAGCCTAGTCCGCGGCTGCGCCCCGCCTCCTCCCCCGCCGCGAGGGGCCCCTTCGGGACCTCCGGGTGAGCGAGGGGACCCCTCGGGACACCGGGTCGGGCCGGCGGCGCACGCTCAGTGCAGGTGGACGGTCCCGGCTCCGGAGGTCACGGTGCCGATCCGGGCCGCGCCGTGGCCCTGGGCGCGCAGGGCGGCGACCGCCTCGTCGGCGCGGTCCGGGTCGGCACCGAACAGCAGACCGCCGGAGGTCTGGGCGTCGGCGAGCAGCAGGGCCTCGTTCTCGCCGTGGCCGCCGAGGACGACCCGGTCGGCCACCCACTCCCGGTTGCGGCGGGTGCCGCCGGGCACCACGCCGTCGGCGATCAGCTCGCGGACCCCGTCGAGCACCGGCACCGCTGCGACGTCGAGGTGCGCGTCCACACCGGACGCGGCGGCCATCTTGACCAGGTGCCCGAGCAGGCCGTAGCCGGTGACGTCGGTGCAGCCGGTCGCGCCGGAGCCGACCGCTGCGCGCGAGGCGTCGGCGTTGGGGGTGGTCATCAGCGTGATCGCGGCCTCGACCAGCGCCGGGTCGGCCTTCCCGGTCTTGATCGCGGTCGAGACGATGCCGACGCCGAGCGGCTTGGTCAGCACCAGCGCGTCACCGGGGCGCAGGCCGGCGTTGGTCAGCACCCGGTCCGGGTGCACCTCGCCGACGACGGCCAGGCCGTACTTGGGCTCCGGGTCGTCCACGGTGTGCCCGCCGACGACGGCGAACCCGCACTCGCGCCCGACGCCCGCGCCGCCGTCGAGGACCTCGGCGAGCACCGAGCCGGGGAGCTCGTCGGACGGCCAGCAGACCAGGTTCAGCGCGAACAGCGGCGTGCCGCCCATCGCGTAGACGTCGGACACCGCGTTCGTCGCGGAGATGGCGCCCCAGGTGCGCGGGTCGTCGACGATCGGGGTGAAGAAGTCGGTGGTGGCCACCAGCGCGCGGTCCGCCGAGAGACGCCAGACGGCGGCGTCGTCGCCGGTCTCGGTGCCCACGATCAGGTCCGGGTGCGTGACCGGGGTCAGCCCCGCCAGCACCTCGGCCAGCCGGCCGGGTGCGAGCTTGCAGCCGCATCCGGCGCCGTGGCTGAACTCGGTCAGTCGACGCGTGGTCGTGTTGCCGCTCACAGCCGCGACGTTACCCCCGTGCCTGCCGGACGCCGTCGGACGCGAGGCCACCGCCGCCCGTCGACGCGCGCTGGAAAGTCACCCTGTCGCGAACGCACACTTCAGAGCGTGATGGGAACGAAGCGCACCGGAGCCGACGATCGGGGTTCGGCCGACACCACGGGAGGCGCCGCCGTGGAGTTCGACACCGTGCGTAAGGGCTACCACCCGGAGCAGGTCGACACCGTCGTCCGCGAGCTGCGGTGGCGCCTGGAGATGGCCGAACGCGACCGGCACGAGGCGCAGGAGCGCGCCGAGGCCCTCGCCGCCTCCCTGGAGGCGACCCGCTCCACCGCACCGGACACGTTCGGCATGCGCGCGGAGAAGGTGCTCCGGATGGCCGAGCACGACGCGGCGCAACGCCGTGACCGGGCCGACGCGGACGCCGGGCGGATCGTCGAGGACGCCCACGACGAGGCCGAGCGGGTGATCGCCGCCGCACGGGCCGACGCCGAGCGGACCCGCATCGACGCCGTCGCGGCCGCCGCCCAGGTCCACACGGACGCGGCCACCGCTCGCCGGGAGACCGACCTGTGCGCGGACACCGCGGCGGCCATGCACGAGCACGTGCTCGGGTTGCGCAGCGCCGTGCGGGGCGAGGTCGCCCGCCTGCACGCGGCGATGGGGGCCGAGCTGCGCGCGCTCGACGAGATGGTCGCGACGCCGCCGGCAGCGCCGACGCCCGCAGCGCCGACCGCCCCGCCGACCGTCGCGCTGCCCGAGCAGCGCCCGCAGCCCGCCCGGGAGAGCACGGCGGCCCGGGAGAGCACGGCGGCCGGCGACGACACCGCGGCGACCGAGCCGGCCGGGGCCTGACCGGCCGGTCTACCGTGCGGGGATGACCTCCGGCGACCCGCTCCCGCCCGCGGAGACGACGTGAGTACCGACCCGCGCCGCCGGGTGCCGCGGACCGACCACCTGCTCGCCGAACCGGCGCTCGCCGCCGCGACGCAGCGGTTCGGCCGGGAGCGGGTGAAGCGCGCGGTGACCGGCGCCCAGGAACGCGCCCGGTCCGGGCAGATCGCCCCGGAGGCCGTCGCGGACGCCGCGCTGGCCGCGCTCCCCCGTTCCGCCACCGGGCTGCGCCGGGTGCTCAACGCCAGCGGTGTCCTGGTGCACACCAACATCGGCCGGGCGCCGCTCTCGGACGCCGCGCGGGAGGCCGTCGCGCTCGCCGCCGGCACCTGCGACGTCGAGCTGGACCTGGCCACCGGCGCCCGCGGCAGGCGCGGCACCGGCGCCCTGGACGCCCTGCGCGCGGCGGTCCCCGGCGCCGGCGACGTGCACGTGGCGAACAACGGCGCGGCCGCCCTCGCGCTGGTGGCCAGCGCGCTGGCGTTCGGCCGGGAGATCGTCGTCTCGCGCGGCGAGCTGGTCGAGATCGGCGACGGGTTCCGGATCCCGGAGCTGATCGAGTCCACCGGCGCGCGGCTGCGCCCGGTCGGCGCGACCAACCGCACCCACCCGCGCGACTACGCCGAGGCGATCGGCCCGGACACCGGGTTCGTGCTCAAGGTCCACCCGTCGAACTTCGTGGTCACCGGCTTCACCCGCAGCGTGGAAGTCGCCGAGCTCGGCGGGCTCACCCGCCCGGACGGCAGCACGGTGCCGATCGTCGACGACATCGGGTCCGGCCTGCTCGCCCCGCACCCGCGGCTGCCCGGCGAGCCCGACGTCACGAGCACGCTGGCCGCAGGCGCCACGCTGGTCACCGCGTCCGGGGACAAGCTGCTCGGCGGCCCGCAGGCCGGCCTGGTGTTCGGCGGGCCCGGACCCGGTGCGGAGCTGGTGGCCCGGGTGCGCCGCCATCCGCTGGCGCGCGCGATGCGGGTGGACAAGCTCACCCTGGCCGCGCTGGAGGCCTCGGTCGCCGGGCCGCCCACACCCGTCCGGCTCGGGCTGGACGCGACCGTGGACGGGCTCCGGGACCGTGCGGAGAAGCTCGCGGCCACGCTGGCCGGCGACGGGATCGACGCGGTCGCGGTGGACTCGGTGTCCACCATCGGCGGCGGCGGGGCCCCGGGGGTCGAGCTGGACAGCGCGGCGGTGTCGCTCCCGGAGGCGTTCGCCGCCGTGCTGCGCGCCGGGGACCCGGCCGTCCTCGGGCGCCTGGAGCACGGGCGTTGCCTGCTGGACCTGCGCGCGGTGGCTCCGGGCGACGACGACGCGCTCGCCGCGGCCGTGCGCCGCACCGCCCGGGAGGTCTGAGCAGCGGTGCACGTGGTGTGTACGGCCGGGCACGTCGACCACGGGAAGTCGACGCTGGTCCGCGCCCTGACCGGGATGGAACCCGACCGTTTCGCCGAGGAGCGCCGGCGCGGGATGACGATCGACCTCGGCTTCGCCTGGACCACGCTCGCGGGCGGGCGCACGGTCGCGTTCGTCGACGTCCCCGGACACGAGCGGTTCGTGACCACGATGCTGGCCGGCGCCGGACCGGTCCCGGCCGTGCTGTTCGTGGTGGCCGCCGACGAGGGCTGGATGCCGCAGTCCGGCGAGCACGCCGACGCCCTGGAGGCGATCGGCGTCCGGCACGGGCTGCTCGTCGTCACCCGCAGCGACCTGCTCGAACCCGAGCTCGCCCGGGACGAGGCGCAGGGCGAGCTCGCCGCGCGCGGGCTCGGCGACTGGCCGTGCGTCTGCGTCTCCGGGGCCACCGGCGAGGGCCTCGACACGCTGCGCACTGCCCTCGACGCGCTCGTCACGGGCCTGCCCGTGCCGGATCCCGGTGCCGACGTCCGGCTCTGGGTGGACCGGGCGTTCACCATCCGCGGCGCGGGCACCGTGGTCACCGGGACGCTGCCGGCCGGGACCGTCGAGGTGGGCCGCGACCTCGAGCTCGACACCGCCGACGGCCGCACCCCGGTCGGGGTCCGCGGCCTGCAGGCGCTCGGCGAGACCGTGCCGCGCGCCGGTGGCCCGGCCCGGGTCGCGGTGAACCTGCGGGGGGTCACCCTCGAGCAGGTCGGTCGCGGCGACGTGCTGCTGTCCCCGGGCGCGTGGCCGCGCGCCGCGGAGGTCGACGTGCGGCTGCACGGGGTGCGCGGGGCCGGGGTGGAGGTCTCGGCGCTGCCCCCGGAGCTGACCCTGCACACGGGGTCGTCGGCCGTGCGGGCCCGGGTGCGCCCGCTGACCCCGGCCGGGGACGGGCACGACGACGTGGTCGTGCGGCTGCGCCCGGACCGGTCGCTGCCGCTGCGGATCGGTGACCGGGTGGTGCTGCGCGACCCCGGCAGCCGCCGGATCGTCGCCGGGGCGACCGTGCTCGACGTGGCCCCGCCCGCCCTGCGACGCCGTGGCGCCGCGGCCCGGCGCGCCGCGGAGCTGGCCGGGGCCACCGGGGTGCCGGACGCGGACGGCGAGCTGTCCCGCCGCGGCGCCGTGCGGGCGGCGGACCTGCGCGCGATGGGCGTCCCCGCTGCGCAGGTCGACGCGCTGGGCGCGCGTGTCCCCGGCGCCGCCGGGTGGCTGCTGGACCCGGACCGGGCCGCCGGCGCCGCCGTCGCGCTCGCCCGCGCGGTCGCCGCGCACGACGAGGCCGACCCCTTGGACCCCGGCCTGTCCCCGGCGGCCGCGCGCCGGGCGGCCGGGCTGCCCGACGTCGCGCTCGTCGAGGCGGTGCTGGCGGCCGCGGCGGACCGCGGTGCGGACGGGCTGGTGCTCGACGGCGGCCGGGTCCGGGCCGCGACCCCCACCGGCCTGCCCCGACCGGTCCGGGAGGCGATGGCGACGCTGCGCGCGGACCTTCAGGCGGCACCGTTCGTCGCGCCGGACGCCGGGCGCCTCGCCGAGCTGGGGCTGGGACCGCGGGCGCTGGCGTCGCTGGAGCGGGCCGGCGAGCTGCTGCGGGTCACCCCGGACGTGGTGCTGCTGCCCGACGCCCAGGACCGCGCCCTGGAGCTGCTGGCCGGGCTGGGGGACGAGTTCACTCTGAGCCAGGCCCGCCAGGCCCTGGACACCACCCGGCGGATCGCCGTCCCGCTGCTGGAGCTCCTCGCCCGGCGCGGGCACACCGAGCGCACGCCGGACGGCGGACACCGCCTGCGCCCTCCGCGCTGACCGCCCGCCCGACCTCGCCGGCACCGGCACCGGCACCGACGGGCGCCGTCGCCGCCGATCGCCGAGCGGGAGGCCTCCGAGTGGCGGTGGCGTGGGGCGGGTCCTACCGTCGTCGCAATGACCGACACCAGCCGCGCCGGCGATGCAGCGGGCGCCCCGCGCGGCATCCCTCCCGCGGACGGGTCGTCGGAGACCTCCATCGACGGCATGGACCTGCTGGTCCGGGCCGTGGACGGGGGTCGTGTGGTGGTCACGGTCCAGGGCGAGCTGGACATGCTGACCGCGCCGCAGATGCGGCGGGAGGTGCTCGACCGGCTCCCCACGTCCACCATCGTCGTCCTCGCCCTGGACGGCGTCACGTTCCTCGGCACCAGCGGCCTCGCCGCGTTGATCGAGCTGCGCGAGCACGCGCAGAAGTCCGGTGCCCAGCTCGTGCTCGCCTGCACCGGGCCCCGCGTGTTGCGGCCACTGGGCATCGCGGGCCTGCACCACCTGTTCGACATCCACGACACGGTGGACGGAGCACTGTCCGCCGCGTTGTGAGTCACATCACATTCACTCCTCGTGCGGACGCCTCCATCCAGGCACCGGCCGCACGGGTGGTTCCGGCACGCGCGCTCTGACCAGCGCGGACGATTGCGGACGCGACCGGGGCCGGTCGCCGCACGGCCTCCGCCGCCGCCCGGGAGAGGGCCTCGTAGCACTCCTGGGCCGATCCCGCAGGTTTGATCAGTCGGCGCCCGGGGAACTGGTGCTCAACGGCCCCAGACCGGCGAACCCGCCGGCTTCGACGGAGCAGCGAGGTGACGGCGTGAGCGATGTATCCCGGCTTCCCGGGCCCATGGACGACGTGTGGCAGTGGCAGCGTCTCGGGTCCTGCCGAGGTATGGACAGTGCCGTGTTCTTCCACCCGGACGGCGAGCGCAACCCGTCCCGCGGACGGCGCACCGACCAGGCGAAGCAGGTCTGCCACAGCTGTCCGGTGATCCAGGAGTGCCGGCGCTTCGCACTCGCCAGCCGTGAGCCGTTCGGCGTCTGGGGCGGGCTCGGCGAGTCCGAGCGCCGCGCGATCCTCGATCGTCAGGACCTGGCCGCGGCCGGATAGACCTTTCTCCCCCAGCCCGCTTTCCGTTCCCGGAAGGCGGGCTGTGTCGTGCGCGGACGGTGCCGAGCGCCGGCCGTACGCGGGCCCGCCGGCCTGCCCGGCAGAAATCCGGGACTCAGCCGCCGCAGGCGATCGGCCGTGTCGGCAGCTCGGCGGCCGGCGCGGCGTCCTCACCGACTCGCCGGTACTGCAGCACCGGCAGCCCGTACACCCGGGCCACTCGGCGGACCACCCGGCGCAGGACCGCCACCTCCGGGTCGGCGACCCCGCCCGGCCCGATCGCCGGGACCACGCAGAACACCCGGTCGTCGGGATCGAACCCGACCAGCTCGCACATCGCCGCGACCAGGTCCGGCTCGTCGCGGTCCTGCACCGTCCAGCGCAGGCCGAGCCGGTGCACCCGCAGACCGTCCGGCAGGGCCTCGTCGTGCGGCACCGGCGGGACGGTGCCGGCCGGGTCCCCAGCGGGAATCTCTACAGCGGGGGTCTCTACAGGCGGGATCTGTACGCCGTCGACGTCGAGACCGTCCTCGTCCGGGTAGTCCTCGGCGTCCATCGGGGACGTACCCAGGACGGGGCCCGGCGGGTCCTGCCGGGCGATGAGGACGTCGACCTCGGTTGTGGCGTCGGCGACGTGTCGCAGATCGGAACCGGCCCGCAGGAGGTCAACGCCGGTCACCGTGACGGCCACCAGCCGTCGCGCGCTACCCGGAGCGGTACTCAACTCGTCACCGTGATCATGGCGTCGAACCCCCTCGACACGCCGCTGCTGTTCCCCCGAAGTAGATCGGAACGCCCGCCCCGGCGCCCCTCGTATCGGGGTCCGGTCAGTCGAGTGGAGCTGATCGTTCCGCGAGCGGACCGGGGGCGGCGGCCCCGTCCACCGGATGGCCGTTGCCCGCGTCACGACGACCGGCCGTCGGCCACATCAATAGGCCATTCGAAGGTAAGAACTAGCCCATAAGGCGGATGGCCAGCAACGCGATGTCGTCGCCGAGCTGGTCCGGGAGGCACACCTCGAGCGTCCGTTCGACGACCGTCTCCGGGTCCGCGTCCCGCGGCAGGCCGGCTACCGTCTGCTCGATCAGCAACGTCCGCTCGTCGGCGTCCTCACCGATGATGTCGGTCAGGCCGTCGGTGTAGAAGACCAGCAGCGAGCCCGGCTCGCAGGTCACGGTCGCCTCCTCCCGCCGGGGCCCGGACGCCACCCCGAACTCCGGGACCGCGCCGAGCATCGGCGAGCTGTGCCCGTCGAGCCGGACGAGCTCGCCGTCCGGGCGGCGCAGCAGCGGCGGCGGGTGCCCGGCGTTGGAGTAGCGCAGGATCCGGGTGCCGTCGGCACCGGCAGGCTCGAGGCGGGCGTAGACGGCGGTCGCCATGGCCGCGATGTCGAGGCCCTGCACCAGCTGGTCGCAGCGGTCCAGGACCGGGCCGGGACGGTCCCCGCCCCAGGCGTAGGAGCGCAGCACCCCGCGCAGCTGCCCCATCGCCGCGGCCGCGGACAGGTCGTGCCCGACGACGTCGCCCACCGCGGCGCCGACCGATCCGCCGGGCAGCGGCAGCACGTCGTACCAGTCGCCCCCGACCTGGTTGCCGTCCGCGCCGACCAGGTAGCGGGCCGCGATCTGCAGGCCCGGCACCTCCGGCACCGCCGGGAGCAGGCTGTGCTGCAGGGTCGACGCGGCGGCCCGCTCGACCTCGTAGAGCCGCGCGTTGTCCACCGCCAGCCCGGCCCGCCCGGCCAGGTCGGTGACCAGGTGCACGTCGCGCTGGCCGTACCGGCGCCCGTACGGGAACTGGGTGTAGAGCGTGACCGTGCCCAGCACCCGTCCACGCCCGCGCAGCGGCACCACGATGGCCGACCGCAGCCGCAGCTGCTCGTAGACCTCTCCCGCGTCGGGGTCGCCGGGGTACTGCTCGGCCCCGGACTCCGGCAGGTCCGGGATCAGGTACGGCCGCCCCGCCCTCACCGCGTGAGCGGCCTGCCGGTCGATCAGCGACCCGCCCAGCGCGCCGAACCGGCTCAGCACCGGCTCGTCGTCGGCCTCCCGGGTGGCGACGGCCATCCGCTGACGGGTGTGCCCGCCCGGCGCGTCGAGCAGGTCCACGGTGCACAGGTCGGCGAGCTCCGGGACGATGATCCGCGCCAGGCGGGTGCAGGCGTCGGCGGTGTCCAGCGCCGCCGTCATCGCGGTGGTGGCCTCGGCGAGCAGCCGGAGCTGGGCGCGGGCGGCCTCGGCGTCGGCCAGCGCGGCGCGGCGTTCCTGCTCGACGACCACCCGTTCGGTGACGTCGCTCTGGACACCGACGAAGTTGACCAGCTCGCCGTCGTCGTCGTGCACCGGGGAGATCGAGACCTGGTTCCAGAACGCGGTGCCGTCGCGGCGGTAGTTCAGCAACACCTCGGTGATCGGGCGGCGGTCCTCGAGCGCATCGCGCATCCGGCGGACCGAGCTCCGGTCGGTGTTGGGGCCCTGCAGGAACCTGCAGTTGCGACCGACCGCCTCCTGCAGGCTGTACCCGGTCAGCCGGACGAACGACGGGTTCACCCAGGCCAGCGGGTCGTCCTCGCGTCGCGGGTCGGAGATGGTGAACGACATCTCGGTGGCCAGCACGGCCCGGTCCCGCATGAACCCCATACGTCGTTCGTCCTCGACGGAGTCGGCCGACGGCAGCATCACCGCCAGCGCCTGCGAACCATCCGCCCCGGCCCGGCACTGCGGGTCGGTCAGCGCGAACCCGGTCACCCGGACGAACGTGCCTGCGCCCGCGAGCACCCCTCCTGACCGGTAGGAATCCGAATCCGCGTGCAGCGCGACGGGCTCCCCGGTCACCGACTCCCCGGACGCGATCCGGCTCAGCGGGGACGCCCCCTCCGGGAACGGGCGCTGCTCCGGGTCGGTCAGCCCGGCGGCCTCGCTCCACTCCCGCACACCGACCGGCAGCCGCACCGTGCCGCCGGCCAGCTCGATCGCGGTGGCGTTGGCGTAGACGACCTGCCGCTGCGCCATGTCGATCATCAGGACGGCGACGGAGGCGCCGTGCGGCACGGCGGCGGCGCCCGGCCGCTCGCCGGGCGACCCGGTGGAC
>NZ_JADQDD010000410.1 GCF_019263595.1 Pseudonocardia sp. KRD291
GAACCCGCCCTTGAGCACGATCTCCGGGCGGACCCCGAAGAACTTCGGATCCCACAGCACCAGGTCGGCGAGCTTGCCGACCTCGACCGAGCCGACCTCGTCGGCCATCCCGTGCGCGAGCGCCGGGTTGATCGTGTACTTCGCGACGTAGCGCCGCGCTCGGGCGTTGTCCGCGGCACCGTCGCCGTCGAGGGGCCCGCGGGCGGCCTTCATGGCGTGCGCGGTCTGCCAGGTCCGGATGATCACCTCGCCGATCCGGCCCATGGCCTGGGAGTCCGAGCTCATCATCGAGATCGCGCCCAGGTCGTGCAGCACGTCCTCGGCGGCGATCGTTGTCGGCCGGATCCGGCTCTCGGCGAACGCGAGGTCCTCGGGCACCGACGGGTTCAGGTGGTGGCAGACCATCAGCATGTCGAGGTGCTCGTCGAGCGTGTTGACCGTGTGCGGGCGCGTCGGGTTCGTCGAGGACGGCAGCACGTTCGGCGTCCCGACGACCTCGATGATGTCCGGGGCGTGCCCGCCGCCCGCGCCCTCGGTGTGGAACGCGTTGATCGAGCGCCCGGCGATCGCGGCGATCGTGGACTCCAGGAACCCCGCCTCGTTGAGGGTGTCGGTGTGGATCGCGACCTGGACGCCGGAGTCGTCGGCGACGCGCAGGCAGGCGTCGATCACGGCCGGGGTGGTGCCCCAGTCCTCGTGCAGCTTGAAACCGCCCGCGCCGGCGCGCAGCTGCTCCCACATCGCGTCGGCGCTGGTGGTGTTGCCCTTGCCCATCAGCAGCACGTTGACCGGCATGTGGTCCATCGCCTGCAGCATCCGGCCGATGTTGCGCGGGCCGGGCGTCACGGTGGTGGCCTTGGTGCCGTCGGCCGGGCCGGTGCCGCCGCCGGCCAGCGTCGTGACCCCGGACGCCAGCGCGGTGTCGACGAGCTGGGGGCAGATGAAGTGCACGTGCACGTCGATCCCGCCCGCGGTGAGGATCCTGCCGTTGCCGGCCATCACCTCGGTGGACGGGCCGATCACCAGGGCCGGGTCGACGCCGTCCATGGTGTCCGGGTTGCCGGCCTTGCCGATCCCGACGATCCGGCCGTCGGTGACCCCGACGTCGGCCTTGACCACCCCCCAGTGGTCGAGGACGACCGCGCCGGTGATCACCAGGTCGGGTGCGCCGTCGGCGGAGGTGACCGCCGACTGGCCCATCGACTCGCGGATCACCTTGCCGCCGCCGAAGAGCACCTCGTCCCCGGAGCCGGCCGGGCCGCGGCTGCGGTCCTCGGTCACCTCGATCAGCAGGTTCGTGTCGGCCAGTCGGATCCGGTCGCCGGTGGTGGGGCCGAACAGGTCGGCGTAGCGGCCGCGCTCGATGAACGTCATGCGGTGCCCCCGTAGGCGTGCTCGGACGGGTCCGCGGTGCGCGCGTCGAGAGGGCCCGCGTACTCCGGTCGCAGGCCGGGGACGGCCCGCGCGCCGGCGAGCGGCACCAGCGTCACCTCCCGGTCGACGCCCGGCTCGAACCGCACCGACGTCCCGGCCGGGACGTCGAGGTGGCGGCCCCAGGCGGCGGCCCGGTCGAACGACAGGCCCGGGTTCACCGCGGCGAAGTGGAAGTGCGACCCGACCTGCACCGGGCGGTCCGCGGTGTTCGTGACGACCAGCGTCGTGCGCTCGCGCCCGGGGTTGAGCTCCACGGCGCCGTCACCGGGGAGGATCTCGCCCGGAACGATCGCAGCGTCGATCTCGGGGCCGGCCATCAGACGATCGGGGAGTGCACGGTGACGAGCTTCGTGCCGTCCGGGAACGTGGCCTCGACCTGCACCGAGTCCAGCATCTCGGCGATGCCGCCGAGCACGTCGTCGCGGCCCAGCACCTCGCGCCCGCTGCTCATCAGCTCGCTGACCGAACGCCCGTCGCGGGCGCCCTCCACGACGTGGTCGGTGATCAGCGCGACCGCCTCCGGGTAGTTCATCCGCAGGCCACGGGCCCGGCGGGCGCGCGCGACGTCGGCGGCGACGTGGACGAGCAGCTTGTCGCGCTCCTGCGGGCTCAGGTGCATGCAGGCATTCCTACGGCCGCGATGTTTCGCGGCAGTGACCGCCGCGTTTCGGACGGTGGCGCCCCGGAAATCAGTACCGGTCGCCGTGCGCCCCCGGCAGCGTCTCCAGCAGGGCGTGGTCCTCGGCACTCAGGTCGATCGCCGCGGCGGCGGCGTTCTCCTCGACGCGCTCGGGGCGGGTCGTGCCCGGGATCGGCACCACGCGCTCGCCGCAGGACAGGACCCAGGCCAGCGCGATCTGGGCCGGGGTCGCGTCGTGGCGCTGCGCGACCGTCCGGACGGTCGCCACGATCTCGGCGTTGGCCGCCATCGCCTCGTCGGTGAAGCGGGCGTTGTGCGCCCGGAAGTCCCTGCGCTCGAACGACCCCGCGCTCAGCGTCCCGGTCAGGAAACCGCGCCCGAGCGGTGCGAACGGGAGGAACCCGGCGCCGTGCTGCTCGCACCACGGGAGCACGTCGGCCAGGACGCCGCGGGTCCACAGCGACAGCTCGGACTGCACGGTCGACACCGGGTGGATCGCCGAGGCCCCGTCCAGCTGCGCGGGCTCGACCTCGGACATGCCCAGCGCCCGGACCTTGCCCGCGGTGACCAGGTCGGCGAGCGCGCCCCAGGTGTCGGCCAGCGGCACCTCGGGGTCGACCCGGTGCAGCTGGTACAGGTCGATCACATCGAGGCCGAGCCGGCGCAGCGAGTCGTCGCAGGCCTGCGCGATCCGCTCCGGGCGCCCGTCCGGGGCGGGGACCTGCCCGGCCGAACGCTCCCCGTCCACGACCAGGCCGACCTTGGTGGCGACGGTGACCCGCTCCCGGTCCGACGGCGCGAGCCCGGCCAGCGCGCGTCCGACGAGCTCCTCGTTGCGGAACGGGCCGTAGACGTCGGCGGTGTCGAGCAGGGTCACCCCGTGCTCGAGCGCACGGTGGATCGTCGCGACCGAGCGCTCGTCGTCGCGCTCGGCCGGGGAGTAGGCCCACGACATCCCCATGCAGCCCAGACCGACCGCGCCGACCCGGGGACCGTCCTGCCACAGCTCGCGATCGTCCATGCACCGACGGTAACGCCGCGGGTGGCGGACCCGTCCGCGGCGGGGCCCGGACGAGCCCCTGTGACGTCCGGCCCGCCGTCCGTGATGCCATAGTGGGAGTCGGACGGCGGAGGGGGTTTCGGGCGTGGACACGCTGGTGGCGCTCGTCGCCGGGCTGCTCGACGGCCTGCGCGGCCTGGCGGCGGACGCGTGCCCGGGGGAGTGGGCGTGGTCGGCCACCCTGCTCGGGGTGCTGGTCGGGCTGCTGCCCACGGCCGGGACGGTCGCGGTCGCGCTGATCCGCCGGCGGCTCGGCTCGACCTACGGGATGGCCGGGTCCGTGCTGGTCGGCGGGATCGGGGTGCTGACCGCGGGGCTGCTCCCGCTGGCCGCGTTCATCGCCACCGGACGGGTGTTCGCCGCCGCGACCGAGGGGCAGCCCGTGCCGGGCATGGCCGCCGCGACGGTCCGGACGATCCGCACCACCACCTGCTCGGTGGTCGGGACCCAGAGCAGCTACCTGGGCAAGGGCACCGTCGCCGGGGCCGTGGGCAGCGGTGACGTCGTCACGTCGGTGATCGCGATCGTGCTGCTCGGCGTGGTGCCGCTGCTGGCGGTGGTGCTGGTCGCGGTGCAGGCCCGCACGGCGCTGCGCCGCGGCCCGAAGTGGCCCTCGAAGTTCTTCTGGATCCCGCTGTTCTCGCTGATCGTGTTCACCGCCGGGGTCCCCAGCGGGACCGCCGAGCACCTGTGGATCGGGGTGCTGGTCGCGACGCTGCTCGGGGTCGTGGTCACCGCGATGGTGCCGCCGCCCTCGCGCGCCGTGCTCGCCGCGGCCGAACGCCGGTCCGTCGACGCCGCCCCGCCGCCGCCGTCCGGCCGTGCTCCGGTGGCCGGGACGGGCCGCCCGGCACCGTCCGGAGCGGTGGGTGCGGGCGGCACCGGTGCCGCCGCACCGAGCCTCGCCGACCGACTGGCCGGCCGGTTCGCCGCACGCAGCCCGGAGAGCCCGGTCGAGATCGGTGGGGCCGCCGCGTCCGGACGGGCACGGTCCGGCCAGGCGCT
>NZ_JADQDD010000411.1 GCF_019263595.1 Pseudonocardia sp. KRD291
CTCCTGGCCGCGGTAGCAGCCCTTCGTCAGGTGCACCGCCGAGTCGATCCAGCCGACCTCGTGCGGGATGGTCCGCTCGTCGGTGTCGACGGTGAGCCGCGCACGGGTGGACTCCACCCGCAGTGCCTCGAACGCGAGCGTGCCGGCGGGGCGGGCCCCGGCCGCCTCCAGGCGCGCCCACCAGGCGTCGGAGTCCCCGCGCGGGACGAGCAGGTCGGCGGCGTCGACGCCGGGCCACGGCATACGCCGCACCACGCCGCCGCCGGGCAGTGCGGCGCAGTCGTAGGGGCGTTCCGGCGCCGGCGCGCCCGCGCCGGTCAGCACGGACGGGGTGTCCGGGCCGACGACGCTGAGCACGGCGAACTCCTCGGTCGCCGCGCGCGGCTCGACCTTCGACCAGAACCGCATCGCGTCCAGGTAGGTCAGCAGCTCGGCGCCGGCGCCCGGTTCGGTGTCCAGGTACACGGTGCCCCCGACGTGCGCGAGCAGCATGTGGTGCAGCACCCGGCCGTTGAGGTCGAGCACGAGCGCCTCGGAGCCGGTGTTCTCGCCCAGCTCGCTGACGTGCTGGGTGAGCAGCAGGTGCAGCCAGGACAGCCGGTCCTCGCCGGGGACCGCGATCACGTCGCGGTGCCCCCGGTCGACGACGGCGGCGGTGCGCGCCATCGCCCGCTGCTCGGCCGGCGGGTCACCCCGGTGGGCGGGGACGGCGGCGTCGACGTCGGGGCGCCCCAGGTCGTCGGCCGCGGTCACCTCGTCTCCCGACGTCGCGGTTCCGTTCGTGCTCGGGTCCGGAGTGCTCACGGGCCTCCCTCGGGTGTCTCGGGTGTCCCGGCGTCGTCCGCGGCGTCGGGGTCGTTGCGCTCCAGGCAGTCGGCACAGGTCCCGGACAGCGCGACGTGTGTCGCGTCGAGCCGGAACCCCATCTCGGACAGCGTGCGCTCGCTCACCGCACCCAGCAGTTCGGTCGGCGCCTCGTCGACCTTCCCGCAGGAGTGGCAGACGAGGTGCACGTGCCGGTGCTCGTGCTGGGAGTAGGTGGGCGCGCCGTGGCCCAGGTGGGCGTGCTGGACCACGCCGAGCTGCTCGAGCAGGTCCAGCGTGCGGTACACGGTGGTGATGTTCACCGCAGGTGCGACGGCCTGCACTTTCGTGCACACCTGCTCCGGGGTGGCGTGCCCCAGGTCGCGCACGGCGTCCAGCACGAGCTGGCGTTGAGGGGTCATCCGCAGACCGCGTCGGTGCAGGGTGCCCTTGAGCGAGGTGTCCACGCCCACGATGGTATTCCGTCACGGCCGGTACCCTTGCGGGCAACGCGGTCGGGAGCCGGGGCGAACCGAGCCGATCATCGTGTCACGCGACGTGGTGATCGGGACGCAACGCCACACCGGTGATTCGGCCGCGTGTCGCCAGAACGAGTCGTAGCTGGCTACGCTGAACGTTGTAGTCGGGCCTCGTCGGCCCTGACCTCGACGAGTACTGACCGGCGGTGGAGCAGGAGGAACAGGCGATGACGACAGACGGGACGGACCGGCCAGGTGGTCCCCCGCGCTTCGACGTCGTGCTCCGCGGCTACGACCGGCGCCAGGTGGACGAGCACGTCGTGCAGATGCAGCGGGTCATGGGACGGATGCGCGCCGACATCGAGACGTTCCGCAACCGTCCGCCGGCGCCGATGCCGCCCGTCCCGCCGCCCGGAGGGTTCGCCGGCCCGCCGCGCGGCCCCCAGCAGGGGCCCGGCCCGCGTCCCGCCCCGCGGCCCTCACCGCGCCCGCAGGGCGAGCCGCCGGACCAGATCAACAGCTTCTCCGACCGGATGCAGTCGATCCTGCAGAAGGCCGAGGAGGAGGCCGAGGAGATCCGGACGAAGGCCCGCAACGCGGCCCGCGCCGAGACCGAGCAGGCCCGTTCCGACGCCGAGCGCGTCCGGGCCGAGGCGAAGAAGGCCGTCGAGCGCGCGCGTACCGAGGCGGACCAGGCCCGGGCCCAGGGCGACAAGCTCCGCGCGGAGGTCGGCGAGCTGACCCGCAAGCGTGACGAGGCCCGCGCCGAGCTGGGACGGCTGCGCAACCAGCCGGGCGGATTGTCGGCCGCGGGTGTGGCCGGTGCTGCCGCGGGCGCGTCCGCCGCCGGTGCGTCGGCCGCGGCCTCGGACGGCCAGGTCAACGGCTCGTCCGCGCGGCCGGACAGCGGTGCGCAGGCGAAGGAGTCGACGTCGGCGGGCGCGTCCCGTTCCGGTGACGCCGGGCCCGGACGGCACGAGATCAAGTCCGCCCCCGAGCTCGCGCAGGCCGCGAACCGTCCCGACGACGCGACGAAGCAGGGCGCGACCAAGCAGGGCGCTGCGAACCAGGGCCCGACGAACCAGGGCGCTGCGAACCAGGGGCCGACGAAGCAGGGCGCGACCAACCAGGGCGCTGGGAGCCAGACTCCCGCTGCGAACCAGGACGGCGACGCCCGCTCCGCGTCGCCCCGGCCCACGCCGGGGCCCAAGCCGAGCCCGGGCCCGAAGCCGGTGCCCGGCCCGGCGGGTGCACGGCCGCAGACGAACGGGAAGCCGGCCGCGGCGGGCGCGTCGACCTCCGGCCAGGGGCAGGGCCAGCCCGGCTCGGCCCCGAGTGGCGCGAACCAGAGTGGTTCCGGCCAGGGCGCTCCGAAGAAGGGCACCCCGGCGCAGGGCGGCTCGAACCAGGGCGCTCCGAACCAGGGCGGCCAGAACCAGGGTGGTTCCGGGCAGGGTGGTTCCGGGCAGGGCGGGCCGGGTCAGGCCGCCAAGCCCGCGGCGCAGGCCTCCGGCGCAAAGCCGGGCCCGCCCGGTGCTCCGGCGGCGCCCGCGGCGAACCAGGGCACCCCGGCGCAGGGCTCCGGTGCCGCGCGCACCACCGCGATGCGTCCGTCCACGCCGGACGAGCCGGAGGCGGCCGAACTGTTCCGGCCGGCCTCGGACCCGAAGAAGCCGGCCGATCCGGCGACCTCCGCGGTGCCGCGCCAGGACCCCGCCCGGACGGGTTCCGGACGATCCGACCAGCCCGGCCCGGGTACCGGCAGCGACGCCGAGCGGACCGTCGCGGTCAGCCCGGTACGCCGATCCGGTGACACCTCATCGGTTGGTTCTGACAAGCCCGGCGGCCTCGAGCGCTCGGCGTCCGCGGGTGCGGACACCGAGGGCAAGGAGCCCCCGACGACGATGAGCCGCACCGTCGCCTCTCCGCCGGGAGCGACCAACGGCGGCGGCCCGCGCCCCGGCCCGGCGAACCAGGAGAACGGCGCCGCGGGCAAGAAGCCCAGCTCGGAGAAGCCGTCCGGCTCCGGCACGGACGGTGCACGGTCCGGGGCGAACGGCCAGGGCGAGTCCGAGGGCACCCGCGACAACGGTCGCGGGAACGACGGCCGGCAGAACCCGGTCCGGCCGCCGTCGGCGTCGCGCTCGAGCTGACGCCACACGCGCGGCGAAGCCGTTCCGGCGCATAGGGTGCGCCTTCATGAAGATCGGCACGACGACGATCCCGTTCCTGCCGCTGGCCGCGGTGGTGCTGGCGGTGCTGCTCGTCGTCCTCGTGCTGTGGGGAGTGCGCCGGGCGCGGCGTCACCCCGCCCCGGCCGCGGTGCCGGGTACCCGGCCGGCCCGGGTCTCCGAGCCCGCGCAGCAGCCGTGCGCCGCCGACTGGACCGGCGAGGTCGCGAACGGCTACGTGCCGCCTCCTGCCCCGGTCGAGCGTCCGCGGACGGTCGCCGACATCGTCGCCGAGCGCGGCGCCGACACCTTCCCGGTGCCGGCCGTGGCCGCTGCGGCCACGCCGGCGTCCCCGGCCAGGGCCGGCGCCCACGCACTGCGACCCGACGCGGACGGCGACGCTGCGTCGCCGGCCCGGACGGAGCCGCCCGCCGGCGCGAACCGGCTCCGGATCGACCCCGCGACCCTCGACGCGATGGCGGACGCCGACGCCCGGGCCGCCGCCGCCGACGTCCCCGCAGCCGCCGACGTCCCCGCCCCGGTGGCGGACGTGATGGCCGCGGACACGACGCCGACCACGCGCGAGCCCGCGACGTCCGGGGACGGGCCGCCCGGAAGTGCGGCGGCGCCCCCGGGTTCCCTCCGGACAGACGACCGCGACCTCTCCGCCCCGTCCGACGAGC
>NZ_JADQDD010000412.1 GCF_019263595.1 Pseudonocardia sp. KRD291
GGTCGCGGCATCCGACGAACCGCTGCCCGAGGAAGTGCTACCGGAGGACCCGCTTCCCGACGCCGACGCCGACGCCCCCGACGCCGATGCCCCGCCGGCTCCGGTGTCGCCCTCCCCGGTCGCCTGGGCGACGACCTCGCGGTCCGGGCTGCCGTACCCGGCCGCGATGTCGTCGACGACGAGCACCCAGGCCGGTCCACCGCCCTCCTTCGGCGCCGGGAACCGGGCCACGCCCGCGCTGGCCAGTGCCGCCATCTTCAGCGTCCGCCCGGTCCCCGCGTCGTACCACCAGGGCTGGGCCTCGTCACCGGAGAGGAGGTCGAGGTCGAGCACCACGTCGCCGCCTGCGGGGGTGTAGCCCAGAACGTAGGAGCCGTCGTCGGCGGAGGTGATCGTGATCCGCTTGTCGACCGCCGCCACGCCGACCGTGAAGCCACCCTCGCCGTACGGGCTCAGCGGGGCGCGCGGGTTGCCGGCGTCGGCCAGCGCGACCTGGGTGCCGACGACCGTGACGACGGCCAGCAGCGCAGTCCCCAGCGCGGCCGGCGCGTGCCGCCAGACGGGTCCTCGGTGCTCCAACATCCGGCCACCCTGGACGGGCCCGCCGCCCCGCCGGGCCGGAACGGCCGGAACCGTTCACGATCGTCAGGCCTGCCCAGCCATGATCGGCGCAACCGGCGGGAACGCGACAGATCTGTCGTGTTCCTGCCGGTTGCCGTGATCAAGGACCGGGTCACCGACCGGGATCGCGCCTAGTAGTCGAAGTTCGGGTCCTCGGTACGGGTGCGCTTGAGCTCGAAGAAGTACGGGTTCTCCGCCATCAGGCGCGCACCGTCGAACAGGCGTCCGGCGTCCTCGCCCTTGGGCACCCGGGAGATGACCGGGCCGAAGAACGCGACACCGTCGACGTGGATGGTCGGCGTGCCGACGTCCAGGCCGACCGGGTCCATCCCGGCGTGGTGGCTCTTGCGCAGCTTCTCGTCGAACTCGGTGGAGTGCGCGACGTCGGCCAGCGACGGGTCCAGGCCCAGCTCCTCGAGAGCGCCCTTGATGACGTCGTCGAAGTCCTTGTTCTGCTGGTTGTGGATGCGCTCGCCCATCGCGGTGTAGAGCGGGCGCAGGATCTCGTCGCCCTTCTGCTCCGCGGCGGCGATCGCGACCCGCACCGGGCCCCACGCCTTGTCCATCATCTCGCGGTACTGCTCGGGCAGGTCGCGGCCCTCGTTGAGCACGGCCAGGCTCATCACGTGGAACGCGACGTCCACGTCCCGGACCTTCTCCACCTCGAGCGCCCAGCGCGAGGTCAGCCATGCCCACGGGCACAGCGGATCGAACCAGACATCGACACGGGCGGGCTTCGCAGCAGTGGTCATGTCCCGTCCAACACCACCGGCGGCGGGCGATGTTCCCGCGCCGGGCGAGAACGCCACGCGGGAGCGGGAATGGACGCGGGCCCGGGCGGGCACACGTGATTGGATGCCCTGCGACCCCCGGCAGGAGCCGATGACCGCTCCGCCGGCTCCACCTTTGTGAGGACCCCCATGACCCCGCCGAACCTCACCCGCTCCGACGCCGAGAAGCGCGCCGCGCTTCTCTCCGTGTCGGACTACCGGGTCGACCTCGATCTCACCGACGGCGCAGGCGGCCCGGGTGAGAAGACCTACGCCGTCGACACGACGGTGCGGTTCACCTGCTCCGAGCCCGGCGCGGCGAGCTGGATCGACTGGGTCGGCGACGGCATCGCATCGGCCACGCTCAACGGCACCGCGCTCGAGACGACGGGCTACCGCGAGGACGAGGGCCTGACGCTGCCGGACCTGGCCGCGGAGAACGAGCTGCACCTGGTCTCCACCGGCCGCTACACCAACACCGGGGAGGGCCTGCACCGGTTCGTCGACCCCGTCGACGGCGCGGTGTACCTGTACTCGCAGTTCGAGACCGCGGACGCGAAGCGGCTGTTCCCCTGCTTCGACCAGCCCGATCTCAAGGCCCGCTACACGATCACCGTGGTGGCCCCGGCGGACTGGAAGGTCGTGTCCAACGCGACCGCCGAGCAGGACCCGCCCGGTGCGGGCGGGTCGATCGCGCACCGCTTCGCGACCAGCGAGATCATGTCGACCTACCTGGTCGCGCTGATCGCCGGCCCGTACGCGGTGTGGACCGACACCTACCGCGACGAGCACGCGACGATCCCGCTGGGCATCTACTGCCGCTCCTCGCTGGCCCCGCACATGGACCACGAGCGGATCTTCACCGAGACCCGGCAGGGCTTCGACTTCTACCACCGCAACTTCGGGGTGCCCTACCCGTTCGGCAAGTACGACCAGCTGTTCGTGCCGGAGTTCAACGCCGGGGCGATGGAGAACGCAGGCGCGGTCACGTTCCTCGAGGACTACGTCTTCCGGTCCCGGGTCACGCGCACGAACTACGAGCGCCGCGCCGAGACGATCCTGCACGAGATGGCGCACATGTGGTTCGGCGACCTCGTGACCATGCGCTGGTGGGACGACCTGTGGCTCAACGAGTCGTTCGCGACCTTCGCCAGCGTCCTGTGCCAGGCCGAGTCCACCGAGTACACCGAGGCCTGGACGACGTTCGCGAACGTGGAGAAGTCCTGGGCCTACCGCCAGGACCAGCTCCCCTCGACGCACCCGATCGCCGCCGACATCGAGGACCTGCAGGCCGTCGAGGTGAACTTCGACGGGATCACCTACGCCAAGGGCGCGTCGGTGCTCAAGCAGCTCGTCGCCTACGTCGGGCTGGAGTCGTTCCTGGCCGGGCTGCGGGACTACTTCGCCGCGCACGCCTGGGGCAACGCCACGTTCGACGACCTGCTCGGCTCGCTGGAGAAGGCGTCCGGGCGGGACCTGTCGGACTGGGGCGCGCAGTGGCTGCGCACGACCGGTCTCAACCTGCTGCGCCCGTCGTTCCAGGTCGACGCCTCCGGCGCGTTCACGTCGTTCGACGTCGTGCAGGGCGGTGCCCGGCCCGGCGCCGGTGAGCTGCGCACGCACCGGATCGCGGTCGGCGTCTACGACGACGACCCGGCCACCGGTACGCTCGTCCGCACCCACCGCGTCGAGATCGACGTGTCCGGCGAGCGGACGCCCGTCCCGGACCTGGTCGGGATGCCCCGCGGCAAACTGGTGCTGGTCAACGACGACGACCTCACCTACTGCGCGCTGCGCCTGGACCCGGACTCGCTGGCCGTGCTGATCGACCGGATCGGCGACATCGCCGAGCCGCTGCCGCGCACCCTGTGCTGGTCCTCGGCCTGGGAGATGACCCGCGAGGCCGAGCTCAAGGCCCGCGACTTCGTGAACCTGGTGTCCGGCGGGTTCGGCTCGGAGTCCGAGATCGGCGTCGTGCAGCGGCTGCTGATGCAGACCCAGGTCGCGGTGTCGTCCTACGCCGACCCGGCGTGGGCCCGCGACCGTGGCTGGCCGCTGCTGACCGACGCGCTGCGGTTCCGCCTCGACACCGCCCCGGCGGGCTCGGACGTGCAGCTGGCCGTGGTGAACTCGCTGGCCTCGAGCGTGCTGCCGGCCGGCACCCTGGACCGGATGCGAGGCTGGCTCTACGACGTCGACGTCCCCGAGGGCCTCACGATCGACACCGACCTGCGCTGGCGCCTGCTGCAGGCCCTCGTCGCGCACGGGCGGGCCGCCGAGACCGAGATCGACGAGGAGCTGCGCCGCGACCCGACCTCGACCGGGACGCGGCAGGCCGAGCGGGCCCGGGCGCTGATCCCGACCGCGGAGGCCAAGGAGCTGGCCTGGCAGCGCGCCGTGCACGACGACGAGCTCCCGAACGCGATCAACGAGTCGATCATCGGCGGGTTCTCGCACCCGGCCCAGCGCGACCTGCTCGACCCGTACGTGCAGCGCTACTTCGCCGAGATCGACGACGTGTGGGCGCGGCGGACCTCGGAGCTGGCCCAGAACGTGGTGCTCGGCCTGTTCCCGTCCGGGGTCATCGCGCAGTCGACGGTCGACGCCGCCGACGCCTGGCTGGCCGACGGGTCGCGTCCGGCCGCGCTGCGCCGTCTGGTCTCCGAGGGGCGGGCCGGGATCGTCCGGGCACTGGCCGCCCGCGAGTTCGACGTCGAGTAGGCCCCG
>NZ_JADQDD010000413.1 GCF_019263595.1 Pseudonocardia sp. KRD291
CTTCATGCTCGGCGGGTCGCACAACTTCGCGGCCGACCGGGAGTTCGCCGAACGCGTGCTGTCGGTGTACCCGCAGGCCTGGCAGGTCGCCGTGTCGAACCGCGCGTTCCTGCACCGGGCGGTGACGACCTGCCTGCAGGCCGGGGTGCGGCAGTTCCTGGACCTGGGGTCGGGGATCCCGGCGGCCGGGAACGTGCACGAGATCGCGCGGGCTCACGACCCGTCGACGCGGGTCGCCTACGTCGACATCGAACCGGTGGCCGTCACGCACAGCCGCGCCGTGCTCGAGGGCACCGACGGGGTCTCGGTCACCGCGGCCGACCTGCGGCGGCCCGACCACGTGCTCGCCGCACCCGGCGTCACCGGGGTGCTGGACTTCGCCGAGCCGATCGCGCTGCTGATGGTGTCGGTGCTGCACTTCGTGCCCGCCGCCGACGACCTGCCCGGCATCGTCGCCCGCTACCGCGGTGCGCTGGCCCCGGGCAGCATGCTGGTCTGCTCGCACGGCAGCACCGACTTCACCGACCCGGAGGCGGCCTCGTCGGCGCGCCGCCTGGAGCAGCTCACCCAGGACAGCGCACAGCCGGCGTACGCCCGGAGCCGGGCCGAGCTGACCGCCGTCGTCGACGGGTTCGACCTGCTCGAGCCGGGCATGGTCGACCTCGACCTGTGGCGCCCGGAGCCGGGGGCGACCTACCACCGGACCGGGGTCTACGCGATGGTCGGCACGCTCCGGACGTGATCAGGCCCCGGTTCGGGCCCGGGGATCAGGCCCGGGAATCAGGCTCGGGGCCCGGCGAGGAGGGCGCGCGCCCGGTCGGCGGCCCGTTCGACGAGTGCCGCCAGGCGGGCGTCGTCGGGTCCCGCGTCGCCGGGTCCCGTGTCCTCCGGTGAAGGGCCTGCGGTGAGGGCGGCGACGATCTCCTCGCGGTCCCGCCCGCGCAGCAGCAACAGGACGAACGGGTCCTCGTCCAGCAGCCATGCGGCCTGGTAGCAGAGCGCGCCGGCGTGCACGCACGGGTTGCCCCAGTCCGGGCAGTCGCATTCCGGGTCGAGGTCCCCGATGCCGGGCAGCAGGCCCACCCCGGCGGCGTCGGCGGCCTGGACCAGGGCCCGCGGGACCTCTCCGGAGAGCAGCGCGGCGAGGTGCCCGGACTCGGCGGCGACCTGGTCGAGCAGGCGCGACCACTCGTCGTCGGTCAGGACGGTGAGCGCGACCGAGGCGTGCAGCCCGTCCGGCGCGTCCGGGTCGTCGACGGCGGCCGCCAGACGGCCCGGTGAGACCGTGATCGGCCCGACCCGGCCCGACCCGGCGACCCGTCGCGACCGGCGCAGCGCCGAGTGGTCGAGCGAGGTGTCCTCGACCGCGGCGACCCAGGCCCGCGCCCACCAGGACCGCC
Source organism: Pseudonocardia sp. KRD291 (assembly GCF_019263595.1). GTDB lineage: Bacteria > Actinomycetota > Actinomycetes > Mycobacteriales > Pseudonocardiaceae > Pseudonocardia. The sequence goes on from NZ_JADQDD010000413.1 coordinate 1,401, forward strand.
CCCGGGCGGCGGTGCCGCGCCGGGCCGGGAACGCGGGGAAACCCCACGCCGCGCTCATCGGGCCGCCCCGGCCGTCACGACGGCACCGGACCTTCCGGAGAGCTCTGGGGCTTCGGAGACCCCGGGGTCCTCGGTCTCGGCGGGGTCCGCGGTCAGGGCGACGAGCTCGGCGAGCTGGGCGTCGGACAGCCCGGTCAGGGCGTCCTCCCCGCGGGCGAGCACCGAGTCGGACAGGGCGCGTTTGCGCTCCAGCAGGGCGGCGATGCGGTCCTCCAGCGTTCCCTCGGCGACGAGACGGTGCACGTGCACCGGCCGTTCGCGTCCGATCCGGTGTGCGCGGTCGGTGGCCTGGTCCTCCACGGCCGGGTTCCACCAGCGGTCGTAGTGCACGACGTGGTCGGCGCGGGTCAGGTTCAGCCCGGTGCCGGCCGCGGTCAGCGACAGCAGCAGGACCGGCAGGTCGCCGGCCTGGAACCGGTCGACGAGCGCGGTGCGGGCCGGCAGGGTCAACCCGCCGTGCAGGATCGCCGCGTCCACCCCGCGCCGGCGCAGGTGGCGTTCCAGCAGGCGGGCCATCGTCACGTACTGGGTGAACACCAGCGTGCGCTCGCCGGCGTCGAGGATCCGGTCCAGGAGCGCGTCCAGGGCGTCGAGCTTCCCGGAACGCCCGTCCAGGACGACGTCGGGCCCGGTCTCGCCGAGGTAGTGGGCGGGGTGGTTGCAGATCTGCTTGAGCGCGGTGAGCAGCGCGCCGATCGCGCCGTGGCGCCCGACCCCGGCCCGTCCGGCGAGCTCGCCGGTCGCCGCGTCGACGGCGGCGGTGTAGAGCCCGGCCTGCTCGCGGGTCAGCCCGACCGGGCGGTCGGTGACGGTGCGGGCGGGCAGGTCGGGCGCGACGCCGGGGTCGGTCTTGCGCCGGCGCAGCAGGAACGGGCCGACCAGGCGGGTGAGCCGGTCGGTCGCGGCGCCCGACCCCCCGGGATCGGTACCGGACTCGATCGGGTCCGCCCAGCGGCGGGCGAACTCGGCCCGGCCGCCGAGCAGCCCGGGCGTCGTCCAGTCCAGGATCGCCCACAGGTCGGCCAGCCGGTTCTGCACCGGTGTCCCGCTCAGCGCGACCCGTGCCGTCGCCGGGACGGTGCGCAGCGCGCGGGCGGTGCCCGAGCGGGCGTTCTTCACGTACTGGGCCTCGTCGGCGACGACCAGGTCCCACCGCCGCCCGGCCAGCGGCGCCGGGTCCGCCCGCAGGGTGCCGTAGGTGGTGAGCAGGATGCCGCCCTCGGCGACGTCGGCCGAGCGCCCACTGCCGTGGAAACGGCTGACCGGGACGCCCGGTGCGAAGCGGTGGATCTCGCGCTCCCAGTTCGGCAGCACCGACGCCGGGCACACCACCAGGGTCTCGCCGGGGATCGTCGTGCGCCGGTGCAGGTGCAGTGCGATCACTGTGATCGTCTTGCCCAGCCCCATGTCGTCGGCCAGGCACCCTCCGAGGCCGACGTCGCCGTCCCCGTGGCCGCACTGCCGGGCCAGCCAGCCCAGCCCCTGGCGCTGGTAGGCGCGCAGCCCGGCGGCCAGCCCGGGCGGCTCGGGCAACGGCTCCGGGGCCGAGGCCAGGACGTCGCGCAGCCGGGCGAGCCCGCCCTGCGCCGTCACCGGGACCGCGACCCCGTCGACGACGAGCTCGCCGGCCAGCGCCGCCGCCACCGCGCGGACCGGTGACACCTCCTCCGGGCCGGTCCGCGCCGCCCGCCGGGCCAGCGCCGGGTCGACGAGCACCCACTCGTCGCGCAGCCGGACCAGCGGCGACGCCGCGGACGCGAGCGTCTCGTACTCCTCGACGGTCAGCGGGTCACCGCGCAGGGCCAGCTGCCAGTCCAGCGCGACCGACCCGCCGCCGTCGAGCAGACCGGCCGGCGTCCTGTCGTCGTCCCGGCCGCCGGCGACGATCCGCGGGCGCAGCGCCTCGCGCAGGCCCCGCGGCCAGTGCACGGCGACACCCGCGGACGCCAGCGCCGCGGCGCCGGAGACGAGCAGGTCGGCGAGGTCGGCGTCGTCGAGCTCGACCGCGTCCGGCACGGCGTCGCGCAGCAGCCGCTCCAGCGGGCCCCACAGCTGGGCGGCGCGGCGCAGCGCCAGCGCGGTCGCGACCCGATGGCGCGGGGTGAACCCGGGCACCGGGCCGTCCCAGAGCGCGGCGGCGTCGGTGACCCGGCCCGACGAGTGCACCTGCACCACGGCGCGCATCACCGGCGGGGCCCCGTCGACGGCGGCGGGCGCGGCGACCGGGTCGTCGGCGGGGGTGGCGTCGACCGAGATCGACGCCGGCTCGACACGCAACGACAGGCGGACCGCGTCGGTCCCCGTCGTTCCAGGGCCCGCGGATCCGGGGCCGGTCGGTCCGATACGGACGGGATCGTGCCCGGCGTAGGCGCCGTGGTCGTCGTCGGAGCGGGGCAGGGTGTCGGCGACGGCGTCGCAGAAGGCGCGCAGGTGCTCCGGCCCGGGGAACTCCGGTCCGGGGAACTCCGGCCCGGGGGTGTCCGGTCCGGCCAGGCGATGCAGCCGCTCGGTGTCGGTCGGGTCCAGGTCGGCGGCCCAGGCGTCGTGTCCGGCGGGGGAGACCCCGGCGGTGATGGCGCCGCGGGCCACGACGTCCAGGGCGAGCGCGGTGGCCGCGCCCCACACGTCGTCGCGGGCGTGCAGTGACGGCAGCGC
>NZ_JADQDD010000414.1 GCF_019263595.1 Pseudonocardia sp. KRD291
GGTGACCGGATCGGTGCTGGAGGCGACGCGTGAGGTGATGCGCCGTTTCGGCCTCACCACGGTGTTCGGCAACCCCGGGACGACCGAGGTCCCGTTCCTGTCCGACTGGCCGGACGACTTCCACTACGTGCTGGGGCTGCAGGAGTCCGTCGTCGTCGCGATGGCCGACGCCTACGCCCAGCTCACCCGCCGTCCGGCGCTGGTGAACCTGCACTCCGCGGGTGGCGTCGGGCACGGGCTGGGCTCGGTGTTCAGCGCGTCCCGCAACCGGGCACCGGTGATCGTGCTGGCCGGGCAGCAGGCCCGCTCGATGCTGGGCGAGGAGCCGTTCCTCGGCGCCACCGACGCCACGATGTTCCCGCGCCCCCACGTGAACTGGAGCCACGAGCCGCCGCGGGCCCAGGAGGTCCCGGCGGCGCTGGCGCGGGCCTACCGGCACGCGGCGCAGCCGCCGCGGGGCCCGGTGTTCCTGTCGGTACCGGTCGACGACTGGGAGCAGCCCGCCGCGGACATCGGGCTGCCGGAGGCGACCGCGATCCGCGGCACGGCACCGCACCCGGACGCCGTCGACGAGCTGGTGACGGCGCTGTGGACCTACACCGGGCTGGGCTCGAACGCCCCGGCCACCGACGACCCGCCGCGGCTCGCGTTCGTGGCGGGCGGCGACGTCGACGCCGACGGTGCCGTGGAGTGGCTGGTCACCCTGGCCGAGGGCTGCCGGGCCGCGGTGTTCGCGGCGCCGATGTCCGGGCGTTGCGCGTTCCCCGAGGACCACCCGCTGTTCGCCGGGTTCCTGCCGCCGGAGCGGCGCGCACTCGGCGCCGCCCTGAGCCCCTACGACCAGGTGATCGTGCTCGGCGCCCCTGCCTTCACCTACCACGTGCTGCGCGACGGCGCGGTCCCGCCGCTGCCGCCCACCTACATCGTCTCCGAGGACCAGGACGTCCTGGCCCGGGCCCCGCACGGGCGCGGCATCCTCGCCTCCCCCGGGCTGGCGCTCGACGCCGTCATCCGGGCGCTCAATGACGCGGGCGCCACGGTGCCGGTCGGCGGGCCGGGATCGGCCGGGCTGGTCCGGCCGCCGGCACCGGAGCCGTCCGGTGGGCTGACCGCCGAGCTGGTCTACGCGACGCTGTCGCAGCTGCTGCCCGAGGACGCGGTGGTGGTCGAGGAGACGCCGAGCCTGCGCGGCCCGCTGCACGACCACCTGCCGATCCGCTCCCGCGACGGCGGCTTCCTCACCACCGCGAGCGGGTCGCTCGGCTTCGGGATCGCGGCGACGGTCGGCGCGGCGCTGGCCCGCCCGACCTCGACCGTGGTCGGGGTGATCGGCGACGGGTCGGCGATGTACGGCATCCAGGCGCTGTGGACGGCGGCCCGCGAGGGCACCAACGCGGTGTTCATCATCCTGGACAACGCCGAGTACGCCGCGGTCCGGCTGCTCGGCGAGGCCGCGGGCGGGTCGAAGCTGCCCGGGACGAAGCTCGGCGGGATCGACTTCGTCCCGCTCGCCCGGTCGATGGGCTGCGCCGCCTACCGGGTGGACGACGCCGCCGACCTGTCCGAGGCGATCTCCGGCGCGCTGAGCTCCTCCGGCCCGACGCTGCTGCACGTCCCGATCGGCGGGGCCTCGCCCGAGATCTACTGACCGGCCGGGCGCCCGGCCGCTCCGATGGATGTCAGAGGACGACCAGGTCGCGGGGGTTGTGGTTGAGGCGCTCGACCCCGGTCCCGGTGACCACGACGATGTCCTCGATCCGGGCGCCCCAGCCGCCGGCCTGGTAGATCCCGGGCTCGATGCTGAACGCCATGCCGGGCTCGAGCACCAGGTCGTTGCCGTCGACGATGTAGGGCTCCTCGTGCACGTCGAGGCCGATGCCGTGCCCGGTGCGGTGGATGAAGTGCTCCCCGTGCCCGGCCTCGGTGATCGGCTCGCGGGCGGCCCGGTCGATCGAGGCGGCGGTGGCGCCCGGGCGCACCGCGCCGACGGCCCGCTCCTGGGCCTCCTGCAGCACCGCGTAGGTCTCCTTGACCTGCGCCGACGGCTCCCCGCCGACGGCGTAGGTGCGGGTGCAGTCGGAGTTGTAGCCGTCCGGCAGCGGGCCGCCGATGTCGATCACGACGACGTCGCCGGCCTCGATCACCCGGTCCGAGACGTCGTGGTGCGGGCTGGCGCCGTTCGGCCCGGACCCGACGATCACGAACGCGGCCTCGGCGTGCCCCTCGGCGACGATCGCGGCCGTGATGTCGGCGCCGACCTCGGCCTCGGTGCGGCCCGGGCGCAGCATCTCGCCCATTCGCGCGTGCACCCGGTCGATCGCCTCGCCCGCCGCGCGCAGCCGCGCCACCTCGGCCGCGTCCTTGCGCATCCGCAGCTCGCGCAGCACCGGCCCGCCGAGGCTCTGCGGGATGTCCGGGAACGCGTCGCGCAGGGCGAGCACGTGCCGGGCCGGCATGGCGTCGTCGACCGACATCCGGGTGGGCCCGCCGGCGAGGTCGCTGACCAGCAGGTACGGGTCCTCGCCGTCGGTCCAGGTGAGCAGGTCGATGCCGAGGGCCTCGAGCGGGACGCCGGCGAACCCGGGCGCCTCCAGCTTCGGTACGACCAGCGCGGGCGGTGCCCGGTGCCCGGCCGCCGGGATGATCAGGCAGGTCAGGCGCTCGTGCGAGGCGCCGTCGAACCCGGTCAGGTACCGCAGGTCGGTGCCGGGGGTCAGGAACAGCACGTCGGTGTCCTGCTCGGCGGCGAACTCGGCGGCCCGGCGCAGACGGTCGGCGAGCAGCTCGGTGGGCACGGCGTCGGTCATGGTTCGAAAGCGTAAGCCGGACACCCTCGGTGAGGGACCCGCCCCGGCACGGCTACCCAGAGGATGCAGTCGGCCGCAGACGTCGCGACGCCTGCCATAGTGACCCACCATGACCGACCGTCCGCTGATGCTCCTGGACTCCGCGAGCATGTACTTCCGCGCCTACTTCGGGGTCCCCGAGTCGATCACCGCTCCGGACGGGTCACCGGTGAACGCCGTACGCGGGTTCACCGACATGATCTCGCGCCTGGTCACCGAGCACCGGCCGTCGAGGCTGGTCGCCTGCCTGGACCTGGACTGGCGCCCGGCGTTCCGGGTCGCGGCGCTGCCGTCGTACAAGGCGCACCGGGTGGTCACCGCCCGGGCCGCGGACGAGGTGCCGGCCGGCGTCCCCGAGGAGGTCCCGGACACCCTCGGACCGCAGGTGCCGGTGATCATGGAGGTGCTCGCGGCGGCCGGGATCTGCACCGGCGGCGTGGCAGGCTGCGAGGCCGACGACGTGATCGGCACCCTGGCCCACACCGAGGCGTCCGACCCGGTGCTGGCCGTGTCCGGGGACCGGGACCTGATGCAGATCGTGCGGGACGGCCCGGCGCCGGTCCGCCTGCTCTACATCGGGCGCGGGCTGAACAAGGCCGAGTACCTCGGCCCGGCCGAGGTGGCCGCGAAGTACGCCGTGCCGCTGGACCGGGCCGGCGCGGCGTACGCGGAGATGGCGATGCTGCGCGGTGACCCCTCCGACGGCCTGCCCGGCGTGCCCGGCGTCGGAGCGAAGACGGCGGCCACGCTGGTCGGGCGCTTCGGCAGCTGGGCCGAGCTGCTCACCGCCGTCGGCGACCCGTCGGACACCAGGATCGCCGCGACCGTCCGGTCGAAGCTCAGCGGGGCCACCGACTACCTGTCCGTGGTGGAGCCGGTCGTCCGGGTGGTCACCGACGCGACCGTCGACCTGTCCGGCGACACCACCCTGCCCACGACGCCCGCGGACCCGGACCGCCTGGCCGAGCTCGCCGAGCGCTGGGGCCTGGAGTCCTCGGTCCAGCGCCTGTGCACGGCCCTGACCAAGGCCGCCACCGCCTGACCCACCTCCGCGTTGTGGAGCCACGACGCGCCCCACACCGTCCCACCTCCGCGTTGTGGAGCC
>NZ_JADQDD010000415.1 GCF_019263595.1 Pseudonocardia sp. KRD291
ATGGTGGTCGACCACCTGCTGGCCCGCGGCGCGTCGGACGTGCGTGCGCTGACGGCGGACCCGGAGCGGGCGGCGCTGCCGCCGGAGGTCGAGGCGGTGCGCGGCTCGATGCGCCGCCCGGAGACGCTGCGCGAGGCGTTCGAGGGTGTCGAGCGCTTCTACCTGGCGCCGTCGCCGGAGACCGTCGGGCCGGTGCTGGCGACGGCGCGCGAGGCCGGCGCGACGCACGTGGTCGACCTGTCCGGCGAGCCGGAGAGCTGGTGGGGCTCGGTGTCCGGCGCGGTCGAGGCGAGCGGGCTGGCGTGGACGCACCTGTGGCCGGCCGACTTCGTGGAGAACGTGCGGATGTGGCTGCCCCAGATCCGCGCCACCGGGCAGGTCCGCGAGCCCGACCCGGATGCTTCGAGCACCCCGACCGCGATGGACGACATCGCCGAGGTCGCCGCCGTCGCGCTGCTCTGCGACGACCACGCCGGGCACGCGTACCCGCTGACCGGCCCGGAGCCGGTGAGCCGAGTGCAGATGGTGCGCGCGATCGCCGAGGTCACCGGGCGCGACGTCGAGTTCGTGACGTCCACGCCGGAGGAGACGGCCGCGGCGCTGCGTCCCGGCATGGGCGAGGACGCCGACTGGTTCGTGCACAACGTGCTGCCGTACCTGTCCGGCAACGAGCCCGCCCCGAACCGTCTCGTCGAGGACATCACCGGCCGCCCCGGCACCACGTTCACCGCCTGGGCGCACACCCACGCCGCGGACCTCCGCGCCGCCCTGTCGTGAACGAGCGGCACCCTCGTCGGACAGGTTCCGACGAGGGCGCCGCTCGGACGGCGCAGGGGAAGGGTCAGGAGTACCAGGTGGGCTCGGGGATCTCGTCGCGCAGGAGGTGCGCACCGACCTCGCGACGCTTGTAGGCCACCGGGTCGTGCAGGGTGTGCGTCCGGACGTTGCGCCAGAACCGGTCGAACGCGAGGTCGGACCGCGTCGCCCGGGCACCCAGGCCCTCGAAGATCCCGCCGGTGATCTCCAGCGACACCTCGGTGGCGCGGGCCTTCACCGCGGCCACCCGCACCTCGTGCTCGCCGCGCTCGCGGGCGGTGACGTTCCAGGCGTCGTGGTGGATGGCCAGGCCCTCCTGCGCGACCTGGTCGGCCAGCGCCTCGACGGCCCAGAGCTTGGACTGGTAGTCGCCGTAGAGGTCGAGCTGGTAGGGCTCGTCGACGGCCCGGTCGTGGCCGCCGTGCAGCCACGGGCGGGTCGTCGTGCGGGTGTACTCGGCGGCGGTCTCCAGCGCCCCGCGGGCGATGCCCAGGTAGAAGCTGACGAACACGAGCTGGATCACCGGCACGTTGAGCGTGTTGTAGACCCGCGGCGCAAACGTCTTGTCCACGAACCCGGCCGCGGCCGCCCAGGGCACGGTGACGTCGGTGATCGTGACGCCGCCGCTCTCGGTGAGGCGCTGGCCGATGTTGTCCCAGTCGTCGTGGAACGTCAGGCCCTCCTGGGCGCTGGGCACGATCGCGAAGATGTGGGTGTCGGTCCCCTCCACGACGCCTTCGAGCACGGTGACGTCGGAGACCTTGCTGCCGGTGGAGAACGTCTTGGCGCCGTTGTAGACGATCTCCTCGCCGGTGTCGCGGATGGTGACGTCGGCGTCACGCGGGTTCACCGCGCCGCCGAAGAACCACTGGTTGCGGGTCGCGTCGGCCTCGACGGCGGCGATCTGCTCGGCGGTGCCGACCAGGCGGGCCGCCCAGAACCACAGGTAGTGGTAGCCGAGCAGCTGCCCGATCGACCCGTCGCCGGCCGCGACCTCCCGCACGACGCGGTAGGCGGTGGGCCACTCCTGGCCCGCGCCGCCGTGCTCGGCCGGGCCGAGCAGGGTGACCAGGCCGGAGGCCTTGAGCAGCGCCACCTCGTCGTAGGGGGTGGCGCCGGCCCGGTCCCGGGCCGCGGCGTCGGCGGCGAGTACCTCGCGCACCTGGCGGGCGCGGGCCAGCCACTCGGCCTCGGTACGCGGGGCGGGCTGCGCGGCCCAGTCGGGGGCGGTCGCGGGGCGGTTCTCGGTCGTGGTCACGATTCCTCTTTCGGTGTTCGAGCCGATGTTCCGGGCACATGTCCCTGGGCAGCAGGAATCGCCCGTCCTCGAATGCGCGACGATGCGCACGGAACGGGTCGACGAACTGCGGGAAACGGGTGAACCGGGCGGCAGAGGGCCGCCGGTCATGACTGTGAGCTGCAGATACTCAGGGAGAACGGCGCCGCGAACGGCGCGGGGCGTGGATCAGCGACAGCCGGACGAGTTCACGCGGGAAAGGTCGACATGACGTCGACGGGTGAGCTCGGAGAACAACACGAGCCCAGTTTTCGGACCACACCGCAATAAGTCAACCCGAGTTCGGTCGATGAGACGCCGAGCCCGGTTGTCCGGTCAGCCCCCCGCCGCACCCTCCCCGGAAACGACGAACGGCGCCCCCGTCGGAAAGGTTCCGACGAGGGCGCCGCTGGTGCGTGCGGGGGAGTCTCAGCGAGAGGCGAGCTGCGGCTCGCGCTCGGCGAGCTCGGCCTCCTTCTCGCGGATGATCGGCAGCACCTTGGCGCCGAAGTACTCGACCTCCTCCTGGAAGTGCAGGAAGCCCAGCAGGAGCAGGTTCGCGCCGAGGCGCTTGTACTCGATCGCGCGGTCGGCGATCTGCTCCGGCGTGCCGATCAGCTGGGTCTTGAAACCGTCGTTGTACTGGACGAGGTCGGAGAACGACGAGTCCGCCCACATGCCCTTCTTGTCACCGGTGGAGTTGCCGGCCTGCTGCACGGCTCCCCGGAAGCCCTCGACGGCCGGCTTGTTGGCCTTCTCGATGATCTCGCGCAGGGTGTCCCGGGCCTCCTTCTCCGAGTCCCGGGCGATCATGAAGCCGTTCAGGCCGAACCGGACCGGCTGCAGACGGTCGGCGGTCCTGGCGTGGCCGAGGACCTCCTCGACCTGCTCGGTGAAGCCGTCGTAGTCCTTACCGTTGGAGAAGTACCAGTCCGAGACGGTGCCGCCGTTGCGCCGCGCCGCGGTGGAGTTGCCGCCCTGGAAGATCTCCGGGTGCGGGCGGCCGGGGACGTCGACCGGGCGGGGCTTGAGGTCGTAGCCGTGCACCCGGTAGAAGTCTCCGGCGAACTCGGCGCCGCCCTCGCCCGCGGTCCAGATCTCGCGCAGCACCCGGATGAACTCCGACGTGCGGCGGTAGCGCTCGTCGTGCTCGAGCCACGGCTCACCCATGGCCGTGAACTCGTCCTTGAGCCAGCCGGACACGACGTTGACCGCGATCCGGCCGTTCGTCAGGTGGTCGGCGGTGGCCAGCCACTTGGCCAGCACGGCAGGCTGCCACAGGCCCGGGTGCACGGCGGCGATCAGCTTCAGGCGCTCGGTGGCCATGCCCAGCGCGAGCGAGAAGCTGGTGGCCTCGTGCTGGTGGTCGGCGCCGTAGCTGGCCATGTAGCGGATCTGGCTCAGCGCGTACTCGAAGCCGTTGTTCTCGGCGGTCCGGGCGAGCTTGACGTTGTAGTCGTAGCCCCAGTCGGTGCGCTGCTCGATCGTGCTGGTGACCAGCCCACCGCTGACGTTGGGCACCCAGTAGGCGAACTTCAGCGGTTCGGTGATGTCGGACACGGGTGTCTACTCCTCGAAACGGAACGGGTTCGGGCCGGCGATTTCCGACCGTCTTCGGCGGCGGGTGGCGGCCCGGGCGAACGACGCCGTCACGGCGTACGCGTCGCGCGATGCGCGCTGGTCAGCGACAGGCGCAGCTGGTGACGTGCTGGTGATCGACGTGACGGCGACGCGTCAGTGGAAGGGCGATCACGCCCTCCAGACAACAGCCACCCGGGGCACCTGTCAAACGCAGACGCCACGACGGGTGGCCTCAGGAGACGCAGGGC
>NZ_JADQDD010000416.1 GCF_019263595.1 Pseudonocardia sp. KRD291
ATCAGGAAGCCGTCGTGGCCGTACGGGGACTCGATCACCTTCAGCTCCGCGGCGTCCGGGATGGCCTCGGCGAGCTCGGCCTGCTCGGCGAGCGGGTAGAGACGGTCCGACGTGACGCCCGCGACGTAGGTCCGGGCGCGCACCCGGGCCAGGCCGGCCGCCGTCCCGCCGCGGCCGCGACCGACGTCGTGGGCGTTCATCAGCTGGGTGAGCGTGACGTAGGAGTTCGCGTCGAAGCGGCGCACCAGCTTGGCCGCGTGATGGTCCAGGTAGGACTCGACGGCGTAGCGGCCGCCGTCGAACGGGTCCTCGCCGTCCTGCGGGTCGCGGCCGAAGCGGGTGGCCAGCTCGAAGCCGGAGCGGTAGCTCAGGTGCGCGATCCGCCGGGCCACGCCGAGGCCGCGGTGCGGGCCCTGGCCGGGACCGAGGTCGTAGTAGTCGCCGCCGTGCCAGCCCGGGTCGGCGCGGATCGCCTCGATCTGCGGGGACGCCCAGCCGATCTGGTCGGCCGACGACGCGGCCGGGCCGGCCAGCAGGAACAGGCGCGCCACCCGTTCCGGCTCGGTGGCCGCCCACTCCAGGGAGCGCATCGCGCCCATCGAGCCGCCGACCACGCACGCCCAGCGCTCGATCCCCAGCGCGTCGGCGAGGTGGCGCTCCGCGGCGACCGTGTCCCGCGGCGTGAGGAGCGGGAACCGGCTGCCCCACGGGCGCCCGTCCGGCGCCGGGGAGGACGGCCCGGTGCTCCCCTGGCAGCCGCCGACCGCGTTCGGCGACACCACGAACCAGCGTTGCGGGTCGAGCGGCTGGCCGGGCCCGATCAGGCCCGGCCACCAGCCCGCCGTGGGGTGCCCGGGCCCGGCCGGTCCCTCGAGGTGCGGGTCACCGGTGAGCGCGTGCAGCACCAGCACGGCGTTCGACGCGTCCGGCGCCAGCGTGCCCCACGTCTCGTAGGACAGCCGCACCTGCGGCAGCTCCCCTCCGGCCTCCAGCTTCAGCGGGGACGGGAGGTCGAGGAACCGTCGACGGCCGGGGTCGTCGCCCTCCCGCCAGGCGCCGCTGGCGGGAGGGAGCGGAACAGGATTCACGGTCCGAAGGAGATCATGCCTGCGGGTTCGGCGCGCAGGCCGGCGTCACGCGCCCTTGGCCGCGCGGAAACCGGCGTCCAGGTCCGCCTTGAGGTCCTCGATCCCCTCGAGCCCGACCGAGAGCCGGACCAGGCCCGGCGTGACGCCACTGGCCAGCTGCTCCTCGGCGGAGAGCTGGCTGTGCGTCGTGCTGGCCGGGTGGATCACCAGGCTGCGCACGTCGCCGATGTTGGCGAGGTGGCTGTGCAGCTCCAGCGCGTTGACGAACTTCTTGCCCGCCTCGATCCCGCCCTGCAGCTCGAACGACACGATCGCACCGCCGCCCTTGGGCAGGTAGCGCTGCTGCAGCGCGTGCCACGGGCTCGACGGCAGGCCGGCGTAGTGGACCTTCTCCACCTCGTCGCGGGCGTCGAGCCACTCGGCCAGGGCCTGGGCGTTCTGGTTGTGCCGGTCCATCCGCAGCGACAGCGTCTCGATGCCCTGGATGATCAGGAAGGCGTTCTGCGGGCTGATCGCGGGGCCGAAGTCGCGCAGCAGCTGCACCCGCGCCTTGATGATGTAGGCGATCGGGCCGACCGCGTCGGTGAAGACCGCACCGTGGTAGCTGGGGTCCGGCGTGGTCAGGCCCGGGAACTTGTCCTTGTGGGCGACCCAGTCGAACGTGCCGGAGTCGACGATGATGCCGCCGACCGAGGTGCCGTGGCCACCGAGGAACTTGGTCAGCGACTCGACGACGATGTCGGCGCCGTGCTCGATCGGGCGCACCAGGTACGGGGTCGGCACCGTGTTGTCCACGATCAGCGGCACGCCCGCGGAGTGTGCGACCTCGGCGACCCCGGCGATGTCGAGCACGTTGCCGCGCGGGTTGCCCAGCGTCTCGCCGTAGAGCAGCTTCGTGTTCGGGCGGATCGCCGCGCGCCACTCGTCGAGGTCGTCCGGGTCGTTGACGAACGTGACCTCGATCCCGATCTTCGGGAACGTGTAGTGGAACTGGTTGTAGGTGCCGCCGTAGAGCGCGGCGCTGGACACGATGTGGTCGCCGACCTCCGCGATGTTCTGCACCGCGAGGTGCTGCGCGGCCTGCCCGGAGGCCACCGCGAGCGCGGCGGCGCCGCCCTCCAGCGCGGCGACGCGCTGCTCCAGGACGTCCGTGGTCGGGTTCATGATCCGGGTGTAGATGTTGCCGAACTCGGCGAGGCCGAACAGGTTCGCGGCGTGGTCGGTGTCGCGGAAGACGTACGAGGTGGTCTGGTAGATCGGCGTGGCACGCGCACCGGTGGTGGGGTCCGGTGCGGCGCCGGCGTGGACCTGCTTGGTCTCGAAGGACCAGTTGGCTGATGCGTCGGGTTCGGTCATGGGAAAGCTCCTCGATGCGTCGGGAGGTGGTCCGCCGCAACGGCGGCGGGGAACGGACGTGCGCGGGACCCGGGCGGCCACGACGGGAGCGTGACGGGCCCGGAGGCGGGCGCGGGAGGGTCAGCCGGAAAGGCGACAGGTCGCGCTCGTGATCCGCATGAAGTCGACGTGCAGTCGCGCCACGAGGCAGGTCACGCGTGGACCGTAGCGAGCCCCCGACCCGGGCACAACGCCCCCACGCCCCCGAGCGGGTGATCACCGGTGCCGCCGGGGGCCGCGACTACCGTGCGGGTCGTGCTCGTGCTGCTGCCCCCGTCGGAGACCAAGCGCACCGGCGGCGACGGGCCGCCGCTGCGGCTACCGGAGATCTCGCACCACGACGAGCTCGGCGAGGTGCGGGCCGAGCTGGTCGACGAGGTCGTGAAGCTCGCCGCGGACGTCCCCGCGAGCCGCGCGGCACTCGACGTCTCGGCCCGTCAGGACGACGAGATCGCGCGCAACGCGCAGCTCTACGACTCCCCGACGATGCCGGCCCTGGACCGCTACACCGGCGTGCTCTACGACGCCCTCGACGCCCCATCGCTGAGCCGGGCGGTCTCCGCCCGCGCCCGCGCGCGCCTGGCCGTCGGGTCGGCGCTGTTCGGGCTGGTCCGCGCGGACGACCCGATCCCGGCCTACCGCCTCTCCGCCGGCTCGAGACTGCCCGGCTCCGGCACCCTGGCCGCCCGCTGGCGTCCGGTGCTGGACCCGCTGCTCGCCCGGATCGCCGGCGGCGAGCTCGTCGTCGACCTGCGTTCGGGCGGCTACGCCGCACTCGGCAAGGTGCCCGGCGCGGTGACGGTCAACGTCCTCGCGCAGCGCCCGGACGGCAGCCGCTCGGTCGTCAGCCACCACAACAAGTCGCACAAGGGCGCCCTGGCGCGCCTGCTCGCGACCTCGCGCGCCGAGCCGTCCGACGCCGCGTCGGTGGCCCGCATCGCCCGCCGCGCCGGCCTGACCGTCGAACGTCCGGAGCCCGGCCACCTCGACCTGGTCCTGCCGGCCTGACGACCGACCCCTCCCGCCGCGCGATCCGCACCCCGGCCGTCGATCCGCACGTCCTGCAGGGGGTGCGGATCGCCGAGAAGGGTGCGGATCGCTCCGGTGGCGCGGCCCGGGTCTGTGATCTCCGGCACCGGCAGTGGGCGCCGAGCTGCGGGAACGGGCGAGCCCGGACACACAGCTCACCGGGACGGAGGGGTCGGACGGTAGGGTGATCACGGGAGCCCGGCCCCTCGAGTCCGCCGGGCCGTACTGCTTCACCCATCACGGAGTGCTCGCGCCGACGACGGCGCGGAAGCACCCGGGCCCGTCCTCGAGAGTTCTGCGGCTGCTTCGCGGCCTGCTTCCCTCCGCGCGACGTGCCACGTCACGGAGGTC
>NZ_JADQDD010000417.1 GCF_019263595.1 Pseudonocardia sp. KRD291
GACGGGCCGGGCCCGGACGCGAACCCGGTCGGGCTGCTGGGCAGCGAGGCCGACGGCGGGTTCGCCCAGTACGTCGTCGTCGCGGCGGGTCGGGCGCACGACATGACCGGCTCCCCGCTGACCGACGAGCAGCTGGCCTGCCTCCCGGTCGCCTACGGCACGGCGACCGGGATGCTCGAGCGCGCCGGGATCGGTGCGGGGGAGACGGTGCTGGTCACCGGCGCGTCCGGCGGCGTCGGGCTGGCGCTGGTGCAGCTCGCGGCCGCCCGCGGTGCGCGGGTCGTCGCCCTCACCGCGCCCGGGAAGGCCGACCTGCTGCGCGAGGCCGGGGCCGCGGAGGTCGTGCACCGGGACGCGACGCCGGACGCGCTGGCCGCGACCGTCGCCGCGCTGGCGCCGGAGGGCCTGGACGCGGTCGCCGACGTCGCGGGCGGCCCGCTGCTGCCCGCCCTGCTGCCGGCGGTGCGCGACGGCGGGCGCTGGGTGGTCGCGGGCGCGGTCGCCGGACCGGAGGTCGCCCTCGACCTGCGGCGGCTCTACCTGCACAACATCGCGCTCATCGGGTCCTCGATGCACACCCCGGCGCACTTCGACCGGTTGGCCGCCGACGCCGTCGCCGGCCGGATCGACCCGTGGGTCGCCGAGCGCCACGACCTGGCCGACATCGGGACCGCGCAGGAGCGCTTCGCGCGGTCGGCGCACGTGGGAAAGATCGTTCTGATCCCCGCCGGAGTGCCGTCGCCGGGGTAGGAAGGGGTGGTGAGCCCGTCCGAACGCGATCTCGACGAGTCCCCGTCCCGCACCACCGCCTCCTACGAGGGCGCTGCGCAGCACTACCTCTCACCGCAGCGGCGCGACCCGGTGAAGGTGTCGTCCGAGGAGCCGATCTCGCGCCGGATCATCGCCCGTGCGCTGTCCTGGCTGGACCTCCCGGACGACGGACCGGTCCGGGTGCTCGACGTCGGCAGCGGCACCGCCGACGGGTTCGCGCTGCTCACCGCGCCCGGGGCGGACGGCGTCGTGGTGCTGCCGGAGTCCCGTTGCCGCTACGTCGGCCTGGACGTCGACCCCGAGATGGTCGCCACCGCGGCCGCGCACACCACGTCCCCGCGGGCGGAGTTCGTGCTCGGCGACGTGCGCGACGAGCTCCCCGGCGGAGCGTTCGACCTCTACCTGTCCTGCGGCGTGCCCTACTCGCACCTGACCGCCGACGAGCTCGCCGACGCGCTGGCGTCGGTGCTGGGTTCGATCACCGCACGCCGGCGGCGGGCGGTCGTGGTCGTCGACGTGCTGGGCCGCTATTCGGTGGAGTGGCAGCCGCGCTGGCATCTCGAGCGCTGGGACTACGCGATGAGCTTCTTCGCCGGCGGGGAGCACATCGAGGAGCCGATGACGTTCCACGACCGCCCGTCCCTGGACCGCGTCGTGGACCGGGCCGCCGCCGCGACCGGTGCGCGGATCACCCGCCGCGCCCACACCGACCGGTCGGTGCTGGTCGGGCGGCACACCGCGACCGGCACGTTCCACCCCGAGGTACCGCGCTTTCGCAGCCTGGTCAACGCCCTGGTCCGGGACCCGGACGGCGTCCGCGCCGAGCAGCTGCGCTTCACCCCGGCGCTCGAGGGCGCGCCGGCCGAGGTCCTCGCGCACCTGGCCGGGTTCGCCGAACGCTGGAACGCGACGCTGAAGCCGTTCACCGGCCGTGCGCTGTCCGAGCGCGACGCGGGCCGTCTCGCGGACGGGTTGCTGGCCCGCGAGCGCGCCGCCGCCGACGCCGGTCTCGGCGTCGGGCACTCGTTCACCGCGACGCTGCTGGTGGAGCCGTAGCCCGTGGCGCTATCTCCTACGCTGGTCGGACAGCGGCGGGAAGCGGTGCGGGGTCTCGTCGTGCTCGAACATCGACGCGGCCGGGCCGACGATCAACGGGTCCGCGGCGGAGGCGATCTCGGAATCCCGGTCCGGGTAGTCGAACAGCGAGAGCACGTGGCGCATGGCCTCGAGCCGGGCCCGCTTCTTGTCGTTGCTCTTGATCACCGTCCAGGGTGCGTCGGCGGTGTCGGTGTAGAAGAACATCGCCTCCTTCGCCTCGGTGTAGGACTCCCACTTGTCCAGCGAGGCCAGGTCCATCGGGGAGAGCTTCCACTGCCGGACCGGGTCGACCTGGCGGATCAGGAACCGGGTGCGCTGCTCGTCGCGCGACACCGAGAACCACAGCTTGACCAGGTGCACCCCGCTGCGCACGAGCATCCGTTCCAGCTCCGGGGTGGCGCGCAGGAACTCCATGTAGTTGCGCGGGTCGGTGAAGCCCATGACGCGCTCGACGCCGGCGCGGTTGTACCAGCTGCGGTCGAACAGCACGATCTCCCCGGCCGAGGGCAGGTGCGCGACGTAGCGCTGGAAGTACCACTGCCCGGCCTCGCGCTCGGACGGCTTCTCCAGCGCGACGACGCGGGCGCCGCGCGGGTTGAGGTGCTCGGTGAACCGCTTGATCGTCCCGCCCTTGCCGGCGGCGTCCCGGCCCTCGAACAGCACCACGATCCGGCTGCCGGTGTCCTTGACCCAGTTCTGCAGCTTGAGCAGCTCGATCTGCAGCAGACGCTTGGTGCGCTCGTACTCCTCGCGGCTCAGGCGGGCGTCGTAGGGGTATCCCTCGCGCCAGGTGTCGACCTTCGCGCCGTCCGGGCCGAGCAGCGTCGGGTCGTCGTCGTCGGAGTCGTCGACCCGGAACCGCGACGGATCGGCCAGGCGCGGGTCCAGCTCGGCGGGTGCCACCGGGCGGGGTGCGGTCGTGCTCCCGGGGCCGTCCGTCGGAGTGCCGGTCTCGGCAGGGGTCTCGGGCGTCTCGTCGTCCACGTTGCACAACATGCGCCGCCAGGGTGTCCGCACGACCACGTCCAGATGTCCACGAGGTGATCGACAGGCACCGGTCCGTGCGGGACGAGACCGGAATCGCCGCTCGGGCCTTCCGATGCCGTCCCTCTGCTCCGACGCCGGCCCGTACGACGCCCGACCCGGCAGCCGGAGAGCGCCGGACGTTACGAAATGGCTGCCTGCCGAACCATCACGTGACGTTCGATCGGGCCCGGGCGCCGCTGCTCGAGGCCGAATCTGCGTCTAGAGCTGCACGCCCTTCGTGAGTGCCCCGTCGACGACGAGGTTCGTCCCGCTGATCCGGCTCGCCCGCGGGCTGACGAGGCTCACCACGGCGTACGCCGTCTCCTCGGGTGTGCCCATCCGTCCGGTCGGGTTGAGCGAGAGGACGTCGGCGAAGAAGTCCGGGGCGTCCCGCTCGGTCTGCTGCCACACGCCGCCGTCGAAGTAGACGTTGCCGGGGGACACGGCGTTGGCCCGGACCCCGCGGGAGGCGAGGTCGTGGGCGAGCCCGGACGTGTAGTGCACCAGCGCCGCCTTCATCACCCCGTACGAGCCGTCCGCGAAGTCGATCTCGCGACCGGACACGCTCGACACCGCCGTGACCGACGCGGCGTCGCTGCGCTCGAGGTGCGGCAGCGCGGCCTCGACCAGCGCCACGGTGTGCATCAGGTCGACCTGGAAGCTGTCGCGCCAGTTCTGCTCGCCCGGCCCGATGGCGAGCGCGCTGACGTTGGCCACCACGGCGTCGACCTGGCCGAAGTGCTGCGCCGAGGCCTCCACCCAGGACGCGACGGCGGCTCCGTCGGCCACGTCCACGGCGGTCCCGACGACGTCGGCGCCGGCGGCGCGCAGCTGCGTCTCCGCCGCGCGCACGCCGTCCTCGCCGCGGGCGCAGAACGCGACCCGCGCGCCCTCGGCGACCAGCCCGTCGACGACGGCGCGGCCGATCCCGCGCGATCCGCC
>NZ_JADQDD010000418.1 GCF_019263595.1 Pseudonocardia sp. KRD291
GTCGAGGACACCGCGCTGTCCTCGGGGTCGGCGCCCGCCGCCGGTGCGCGTTCGCCGCGGCGCACGGCCGCGATCGCGTCGGCGAACTCACCGCCGTCGGCGTAGCGCAGCGCCGGGTCCTTGACCAGCACCGAGTAGATCAGCCCGCGGATCCGCTCCGGGACGTCCGAGGGCAGCGGCGGCGGCTCGTCGCGGACCTGCATCATCGCCACCGCCACGGCGCTCTCCGCGCGGAACGGGCGCTGGCCGGCCAGGCACTCGTACCCGACGATGCCCAGCGAGTAGACGTCCCCGGCCGGGCCCGCCTCGTCGCCGCTGGCCTGCTCGGGCGCGATGTAGTGGGCGGTGCCCATGACCATCCCGGAGCGGGTCACCGGGACGGCGTCGGCGGCCTTGGCGATGCCGAAGTCGGTCAGCTTCACCACGCCGTCGGTGCGCAGCAGGATGTTGCCGGGCTTGACGTCGCGGTGCACGAACCCGCGCTCGTGCGCGGCCTGCAGGGCGCGGGCGGCCTGCTCGACGATGTCGAGCGCCTCGTGCGGGGGGATCGCCCCGCGGCCGATCCGGCTCGAGAGCGGTTCCCCGCGGACGAGCTCCATCACCAGGTAGGCGGTGCGCCCGCCGCCGGCCGGGCCGTCGTCCTCGCCGTAGTCGTGCACCGAGGCGATCCCGCCGTGGTCCAGCGAGGCCACCGTGCGGGCCTCGATCCGGAAGCGGTGCAGGAACTCGGGGTCGTCGGAGAGTTCGGCCTTGAGCACCTTCACCGCGACGTGGCGGCCGAGCCGGGTGTCCTGGGCCTCCCAGACCTCACCCATCCCGCCGACCGCGATCCGCCGGTCGAGCTGGTAGCGCTCGGAGATGAGCTGGCCGGCGGTGAGGATGCTCATCCGCCCGCTCCGCCGGGGGGCCCTGCGTGGCCTGGGAGCACTGCGTGGCCGGGGGTCATTGGGCGCCCCGCAGGGCCTCGGCGATGACCGCGCGGCCGACCGGTGCGGCCACCGACCCGCCGGTCGCCTCCAGGGCGCGGTTGCCGCCGTTCTCGACCAGCACGGCGACGGCGACCTTCGGGTTCTCGGCCGGCGCGAACGCGACGTACCAGGCGTGCGGCGGTGTGTTCTTCGGGTCCGTGCCGTGCTCGGCGGTGCCGGTCTTGGACGCGATCTGCACCCCGGTGATCTTGCCGCCGCCCTGCGTCCGGTTCTCCGAGCCGATCATCAGGTCGGTCAGCGTGGACGCCACGCCGGCCGGCATCGACCGGGTCGTCCGGTCCGGCTCGGTGGTGTCGACGACGTCGAGCTGGGGGCTCTGGATCTCCTTGACCAGGTGCGGGGCCATCGTCTGGCCACCGTTCGCGATCGAGGCGGCGATCATCGCGTTCTGCAGCGGGGTCAGCCGGACGTCACGCTGGCCGATCGCGGACTGCTGGGTGGACGGGGTGTCCGACATCGGGCCGACCGAGGAGGGCTGGACGCCCATCGGGATCGCCAGGTCCGAGCGGCCGATCCCGAACGCCTCGGCCTCGGCGCGCAGCTTGTCCCCGCCTAGCTCGCCGCCGAGCTGGGCGAACGCGGTGTTGCACGAGCGCGCGAGCGCGTCGCGCAGGGTGGCGGTGGCACCGGTGCCGCAGGGCGTGCCGTCGTAGTTCTCCAGCGTCGTCGTGGAGTCGGCCAGGGTGATGTTCGGCGATGCGGTCAGCGGGCTGTCCGGGGTGAAGCCGTTCTGCAGCGCGGCCGCGGTGGTGACCAGCTTGAACGTCGACCCCGGCGGGTAGATCTCGGAGATCGCCCGGTTGGACAGCACCGAGGGGTCCGCGTTCGAGAACTCCCGGTAGGCCCGCTGCTGCTCCGCGGCGTCCGGGCTCGCCAGCCGGCCGGGGTCGTACGACGGGGTGGACACCATGCCCAGGATGTCGCCGGTCTGGGGTGAGAGCGCGACCACCGAACCGGTGAAACCCTTGCGGTCCATCTCCTCGAAGGCCCGCTTCTGGACGTTCGGGTCGATCGTCGTCACCACGTTGCCGCCGGCCGGGTCGCGCCCGGTGATCAGATCCGAGAGCCGGCGGACGAACAGCCGGTCGTCGGTGCCGTTGAGCACCTGGTCGGTCGAGCGCTCCAGCGCGGTGGACCCGTAGACGGTGGAGAAGTAGCCGGTGACCGGCGCGAACGCGGGCCCGTTCGGGTACTGGCGCTGGTAGCGCAGCCGGTTGTCGGTGTCCACGCTCTGCGCGAGCACCTCGCTGCCGGCGGTGATCTGCCCGCGCTGGCGCGAGTACTCGTCGATCTGCACCCGCTGGTTGCGCGTGTCGTCGCGGTACTCGCCGGCCTTGACGACCTGGATGTAGGTGACGTTGGCGAGCAGGACGACGACCATCACCATCACGGCGAGGGCGACACGGCGGACCGGGCGGTTCACTGCTCAGCCCCCTTGCCGGTGCCGGGACGCTGCACGAGCTCGGTCCCGGCCTCGGCGATCGGCGCGCGCGGGGCGGCCGGGCGGCGGGTCAACGGGGCCCGGGCGACGTGCGAGATCCGCAGCAGGATCGCGACCAGTGCGTAGTTCGCCACGAGCGACGAGCCGCCGTAGGACAGGAACGGCAGGGTCAGGCCGGTCAGCGGGATCAGCTTGGTCACCCCGCCGATCACGACGAAGATCTGCAGCGCGACCGAGAAGGCCAGGCCGGTGGCCAGCAGCTTGCCGAACGTGTCCCGCACGGCGAGCGCGCTGCGCAGGCCGCGGGTGATCAGCACCAGGTAGATGACCAGGATCGCGGCCAGCCCGATCAGGCCGAGCTCCTCGCCGAGCGAGGACCAGATGAAGTCGGACTCGGCGAACGGGACGAGGTCCGGCCGGCCGGCGCCCAGGCCGCTGCCGCCGACCCCACCGGTGCCCATCCCGAACAGCGCCTGCCCCAGCTGGTAGCCGGACCCGTCGAAGTCGGCGAACGGGTCGATCCAGACCTCGACCCGCACCCGGACGTGGTTGAACAGCTGGTAGGCGATCACCGCGCCGCCGACGAAGATCGCCAGGCCGATGACCATCCAGGAGACCCGCTCGGTGGCGGTGTAGAGCAGCACCAGCACCAGGCCGAAGAACAGCAGCGAGCTGCCCAGGTCGCGCTCGAACACCAGCACGCCGATCGAGAGCCCCCACGCGGCCAGCAGCGGCGCGAGGTCACGGGCGCGGGGGAGCTCCATGCCGAGGAACCGGCGCCCCGCGGTGGAGAGCAGGTTGCGCTTCTGCACCAGGTAGGCGGCGAAGAAGACGATCAGCAGGATCTTGGCGAACTCACCGGGCTGGATGCCGCCGACGCCGGGGATCCGGATCCACAGCTTGGCGCCGTTCACCTCGGAGATCGACGACGGCAGCACGCCCGGGATGGCCAGCAGCACGAGTCCGACGAAGCCGGCGGTGTAGCCGTAGCGGGCCAGCGTCCGGTGGTCCTTGACCACCAGCAGCACCGCGACGAACAGGGCCAGCCCCAGCACCGTCCAGCCGACCTGCAGGCTCACCAGGGCCGACGGGATCTCGCGGCCGAGCAGCTGGGCGCGGTCGGCCTTGGCCAGGTCCAGCCGGTGGATCATCACCAGGCCGATCCCGTTGAGCAGCGCGACCGCGGGCAGGATCAGCGGGTCGGCGTACGGGGCCAGCTTGCGCACCGCCAGGTGCGCTCCGGTGAACAGCACCAGGTACGCCGCGCCCAGGTAGAGCAGCGTCGTGGTCAGCTGCTGCTCCTGGTTCGCCTCCACCAGCACGAGCGCACCCGTGGTCAGCACCGCGGCCAGCGCGAGCAGGAGCAGCTCGACCCCGCGCCCGGTGGGCAGCG
>NZ_JADQDD010000419.1 GCF_019263595.1 Pseudonocardia sp. KRD291
CTCGGAGATTGTATAAGAGACAGACTTCTCCGACCGCGGGTGCGACCGGTGACCGAGCTCGCTCCCGCCGTCCGCCGGGTCCTGGACTGGCCGGTCGACCACGTCGCCGCCGCCGTCGTCGGGAAGGACGGCACCGTCCTGGCCGAGGCCGGTGAACCGGACCGCGAGTTCGGGCTGGCCTCGGTGACCAAGCTGCTCTCCGCGTACGCGGTGCTGGTCGCCGTCGAGGAGGGCGCGCTCGAGTGGGACCAGCCGGCGGGCCCGCCCGGCTCGACCGTGCGCCATCTCGCCGCGCACGTGTCCGGGCTCGCGTTCGACTCGGACACGGTGCAGGCCGATCCGGGCACCCGGCGGATCTACTCCAACACCGGGTTCGCGGTGCTCGGGGAGACCGTCGCGCAGGCCACCGGCATCGCGTTCGCCGACTACCTGCACGAGGCCGTCTGCGGGCCGCTCGGGCTGGCGTCCACGCGGCTGGAAGGCTCCCCCGGCGCCGGCGCGGTGTCGACGGCCGCCGACCTCGCCCGATTCGCCGCCGAGCTGCAGGCCCCGACGCTGCTGGACCCGGGCACCGTCGCCGAGGCCACGTCGGTCGCGTTCCCCGGCCTGGCCGGCGTGCTTCCCGGCTACGGCCGGCAGAAGCCGAACGACTGGGGCCTGGGCTTCGAGATCCGCGACGGCAAGTCCCCGCACTGGACCGGGCAGCGGAGCTCGGGACGCACGTTCGGCCACTTCGGACAGTCCGGGACGTTCCTGTGGGTCGACCCGGACGCGGACGTGGCCGCGGTAGTCCTGACCGACCGCGCGTTCGGGCCGTGGGCGATCGAGGCCTGGTCCCCCTGGACGGACGGCGTGCTCGACGCCCTCTAGCGGGTTGCGCCCGTCACGTCCCGCCGGGGACGATCACTTCGACCGAGGACGAGGGTGTTGCCGGCGGAGGGCCCGAGGCGATGGGTGAGGCACGACGCGTGCTGGTCGTCGACGACGACGAGCGCGTCCGCACGCTGGTCAGCTGGCAGCTCGAGGCCGAGGGGTTCGCCGTCGTCGAGGCCCCGGACGGCGCGGGTGCCCTGGAGCGGATCGAGCGCGACCGCCCCGACCTGGTGGTGCTGGACCTGTCGCTGCCCGGCGTCGGCGGGCTCGACGTACTGCGCCGCGTACGCGGTGACGAGCGGGCCTCGGGCTCGCTGCGGTCGCTGCCGGTGATCGTCCTCTCCGGGCGCAGCGGCGAGACCGACCGGATCATCGGCCTCGACCTCGGCGCCGACGACTACCTGGTCAAACCATTCTCCCCCGGCGAGCTCGCCGCCCGCATCCGGTCGGTGCTGCGCCGCTCCGAGCCGGTCGTGGCGTCGGAGCCCGGCGGCCTGACGGTGGACGGGCCGGCCCGCGAGGTCGCCGTCGACGGGCGGTCGGTGGACCTGACCGCCCGCGAGTTCGACCTCCTCGCGTTCCTCGCCCGGCACCCCCGGCAGGTGTTCAGCCGGGCCCAGCTGTTGGACCAGGTGTGGGGTGCGGCCCCGGACTGGCGCAGCGAGGCCACCGTCACCGAACACGTGCACCGGCTGCGGCAGAAGCTCGACCCGTCCGCGGGGCGGTTCCTGCGCACGGTGCGCGGCGTCGGCTACCGGTTGGAGGCCTGAGTGCCCACCGGCGCGAAGCCGTTCGATCTGGAGCACGCCGACAGCGTCGCGCTGCTGGACCGCCAGACCGAGGTGCTGGAGCTGATCGCCGCAGGCACCGGGTTGCCCGACGTCCTGACCGGGATCACCCTGGCGCTCGAGGAGCTGGTGCCGGGCGGCCGGTGCTCGGTGCTGCTGCTCGACCCGGAGCGGTCGACGCTGCACCACGGCGCGGCACCGTCGCTGCCGGCCGCGTACTCGGCCGAGATCGACGGCATGCGGATCGGCGAGTTCGCCGGGTCCTGCGGGTCGGCCGCGTTCCTGGGACGACCGATCGTCGTCGAGGACATCGCCGCGGACCGGCGCTGGGACGGGTACCGCGGCTTTGCCGTCCCGCACGGGTTGCGGTCGTGCTGGTCGAGCCCGATCCGCGGCCGGGGCGGGGTGCTCGGCACGTTCGCCGTCTACCACTGCGCCCCGCACCGGCCGACGCCCCGCGAGGAGCGGCTGGTGGAGCGGCTCACTCACCTGGCCTCGGTGGCGATCGACCACGCCGGGCTCTTCGGCGCGCTGGCCGAGTCCGAGGAGCGGTTCCGCCGCGCGTTCGAGGACAACGCGACCGGGATGGCCCTGACATTGCCCGACGGCACCGCCCGCAAGGTCAACCGGGCCCTGCGCGAGCTGCTCGACCGCGACGAGGACGACCTGCTCGGCGTCGCCCTGGACGGGTTCCTGGTGCCGGTGGGGACCTGCGCCGACCGCAGCCAGTACGAGGCCCGCGCCCGGCGTCCGGACGGCACCGAGCTGGAGCTGGCGGTCGCCGTCTCCACCGTCCGCGGCGCCGACGGCGAGCCCGTGCAGCTCTCGGTCAACGTCCTCGACGTCACCCAGCGCCGGGCCGCGCAACGCGAACGTCTGGCGCGGCACGAGGCCGAGGTCGCCCGGTCCGCGGCGGAGGCGGCGAGCCGGGCGAAGTCCGAGTTCGTCTCCGCGCTCGGACACGAGCTGCGCACCCCGCTGCAGGCGATCACCGGCTTCACCGAGCTCCTCGGCACCCTCGACCTGCCCGCCGCGCGCCGGGTCGCCGCGCTGGAGCACATCACCGGCGCCACCAGCCACATCCTCGCGCTGGTCGACGACGTGCTGGACGTGGCGCGGATCGAGGCCGGCGCGCTCCCGGTGCAGGCCTGCGACCTGGCGTTGGACGACGTCGTCGGCGACGTGCTGGACCTGCTCGGCCCGCTCGCCGCCTCGCGCGAGGTCACGCTGCTCCGCGACGGCCCGCCGGTGCGGGTGCGCGCCGACGGGCGCCGGCTGCGGCAGGTGCTGATCAACCTGGTCGGCAACGGCGTCCGGTACAACCACGCGGGCGGCCGGGTGCAGGTCCGCTGCGGTCCGGGCACGGGTGCGGCGGAGACGGCGGAGATCGCCGTCCACGACTCCGGGCGCGGCATCCCCGAGGAGCTGATGGAACGGATCTTCACGCCGTTCGACCGCCTCGACGTCACCGACGAGGCGGATCCGGGGGTCGGCCTCGGCCTGCCGCTGGCCCGCGGGCTGGTCGAGACGATGGGCGGCACGCTGCGGCTCTGCAGCGTGGTCGGTGCCGGGACCACCGTCGTCGTCACCCTGCCCCGCGCGGCACCCGCCGGCCCGGGACCGGCCCGTCCGCCAGGACACGACACGCGCCGGGACCACGCCTCCTCGCAGTACTGACCCGGGCCGCAGATCGATATCCGTACGGCGGGAATGATCCGGCGGGGTGGCCCGTTGAGCAGAGAGTCCGAACCGGGCGATGCCGTGTCCCCGGGCCGCAATAATAATAGCCGCCGCGGAATACCGTTCGGCTGGAACCGCGGTGTGCCACTCGCCGCGAGGCGACCGGCGCCCGGTTCGGACACCCCACCCCGTCACGTCACCGGCAAATCCGTTGCACCGCGGGTGCGAGCCCGATCACCATGGTCGTGGTCCGTTCCTGTGCAGGTGCGGCCCACCAGGCAGACTGAACCCACGATGTCACCCACTTCGGCCTCGACCGGCGACCGCAGCGACCACGGCGGCCGTGCCGGATCCTCCGGCTCCCACCCGTCCGAGCAGCAGTCCCCGCGTGCCGGCACGCAGGGGATCTCCGACCCTCACGCCGCCACGCAGGCCGCCCCCGAGACGGGAGGCGCCGCGGGCGGCCGCCCGGCCCG
>NZ_JADQDD010000042.1 GCF_019263595.1 Pseudonocardia sp. KRD291
GTCGACACCAACTTACCGCGAGTAGCATACTCGGAGTACGTCGACCGGGAGGATGGCAATGGCGGGATCACGCGGTGCACGACGATGGGTCCGGTGGCTGCTGCGCCACGGTGTGGTGCGGCGCACGGTCGCCCGCCAGGCCAGGGCCGGCGACCTGGGCGCGAAGATGATCATCGACCCGGAGGCGGTCCGCGACCCCTACCCGCGCTACGACGAGATCCGGGCCCAGGGCCGGGTCGTGCGCTCGGCGGTCACGCTGACCACGGTCGACCACGAGATCACCCAGACCATGCTGCGCAGTCCCGACTTCTGCGTCGGTATGCGGATGCCGGAGAACGCACCGAGCCTGCTGCGAGGACTGCTCAAGGTGGGCGGGGCCTTCCCGCTCGGCCCGGCCGAGCCGCCGTCGCTGCTCTCCACCGACCCGCCGGACCACACCCGGATGCGCAAGCTGGTCACCCGGGCGTTCAGCGCGAAGGCGATCGCGTCGCTGCGCGGGCGCACCGAGGAGATCGCGACCGAGCTGCTGGACGAGATGACCTCGCACGCCCGGGCCCAGCCGCGGGCCGACGTCATCGCCGAGTACGCCGCGCTGCTGCCGGCCACGGTGATCGCCGAGATGCTGGGCGCACCGCTGGACATGCGCGAGAAGTTCCTGCAGTGGGGCGCCGGTGGGGCCTACTCGCTGGACATGGGGCTGACCTTCCGCAACTTCCGGCGTTCCGAGCGCGACATCGACGCCCTGAGCGAGTGGATGCTGGGCCACTTCGAGGAGCTGCGGCGCAACCCGGGTGAGAACATCCTGTCCGACCTGGTGCAGGCGCACGACACCGACGAGGGGCGTCTGGCCGACGACGAGCTGCTCAGCATCGCGATGCTGCTGCTCGCGGCCGGCTTCGAGACGACGGTCAACCTGATCGGCAACGGCACGAAGGTCCTGCTCGAGCACCCCGACCAGCTCGCCCGCCTGCAGGCCGAGCCGGAGCTCTGGCCCAACGCCGTCGACGAGATCCTGCGGTTCGAGTCGCCGGTCCAGCGCACCGGCCGGGTGGCCGCGCGGGACACCGAGATCGCCGGGATCCCGATCCGTCGAGGGTCGGTGATCGTGGCGCACCTGGGCGGGGCGAACCGGGACCCGGCCGTGTTCGACGACCCGGCCACGTTCGACGTCGCCCGCGCCGGGGCGGACCGGCACGTGTCGTTCTCCAGCGGCATCCACTACTGCCTGGGTGCCGCGCTGGCGAAGATGGAGGGCGAGGTCGGCCTTCGTGCGCTGTTCGACCGGTTCCCCGGGATGCGCGCCGACGGCCCGGGCCACCTGCGCGGCACCCGCGTGCTGCGCGGCTACCGCTCGCTGCCGGTCCGCCTGGACCCGACCCCGGCCCCGGCCACCACGCAGGCCTGATTCCCGCGGTACTCGTGAACCACGACGCGCGCGCGGCGCTCGTCATGGTTCACGAGTGGCACCCGGCCGGGGGCCGGGGTCGGGGAACCGGGTCAGGCTCGGGTGGAGGCTGACGACGCCGAGGTGGTGACCAGGCTGATGATGGCGCAGCCGATCACCAGGTGGATCACGCCGGTGGCGATCCGGACGGTGAGGGGCTCGCCGGTCCAGGTCAGCGGCAGCACGGCGGCGACGGCGGTGGCCAGGCCTGCGATCCAGCCGAAGTAGGCCATCGGGCTCGGCGTGGAGACCAGCAGCAGGTGCGCCAGCCCGGTCGCGACCAGTGCGGCGACGGCCGCGTACACGTACAGCACGCCGGTGTTGCCGTCGCCGAGCGCGCCGGCGTCGAGCGGGGCCAGGTACGGGATCTGCAGCAGCACCCGGATGATCAGCAGCCCGACCAGGGCGATCAGCGCGGCGACGACGGCCGTCGCGACACCCCCGGCCCACAGCTTGCCGGCGTTCACCGCGGGGGTGCGCCGGGCGCGGGCGTGCCCCTCCTCGCGGCCCATCTGACGCGTCCGGTCGTCCTGTGCATCGGACATCTCGGCTCCTTCGGCTGCTGTTTCGCGCGTGGGCCCGGCGGCTGACGCATCACTGAGTCTGACGCACCGGCGACACCCTTGCACCGGAAGATCCTTCCGGGCGCATGGTGGCACCGTGTGCGCGGGAGGCTACAGCGACGTCCACCTTTCCGCCTCGACGGCTCCCCCGTCCGCGGGTGGTCGATGCTCCGAACGTCGCAATCGGCGCGGGTCAGCCCTGCAGCGCCGCGATCGCCGCCTCGGACTCGGAGACGACCCGGCGGGCACGCTCCTCCAACGCCGCGCCCTGTTCGGCCGCGGAGCCCATGTTGCCCTGCTTGTACCGGGTGTAGACGCCCGCGCCGATGCACGCCGAGCGCCAGCGGGCGAAGGCCAGGAAGTACGGGAGGTCCTGCAGCGACCGGCCGGAGAGCTCGGCGTAGCGGGCGGCGACCTCGTCGCGTTCGGGCCAGCCGGGCGCGGCGGTCGGGCCGGTCGTGATCGCGGGCCGGTCGTCGTCCGGGCGCTGCCACGAGGCCAGCACCCATCCCAGGTCGGCCAGCGGCTCGCCGAGCGTGGCCAGCTCCCAGTCGAAGATCGCCGCGATCCGGCCGTCCGCACCGAAGGACAGGTTGCCCGGGCGGTAGTCGCCGTGCGCGATCCGGGGCTTCGAGGGCTCCGGCATCCGCTCCACCAGCATCGCGTGCGCGGCGTCGACCGCGGCGAGGTCGGGGATCGCGCTCTGGTGCACCTGCCGGTGCCAGCGCCGCAGCTGGCGCTCCAGGTAGCTCCCGGGTCGGTGCAGGTCGCCCAGGCCGGCCTCGTCCGGGTCGACGGCGTGCAGCGCGGCCAGGACGTCGGCGACGTCGAGGCCACACGAACGCCGCAGGTCCGGCGGGATCGCCTCCCCGGAAGCGGCGTCGCCGGGCACGATCCCGTCGACGAACCCCATCACGTAGAACTCGGCCCCGATCACGTCGGTGTCGGCGCAGTAGGCGACCGCCTCGGGCACCGGGACCGGCGTCGGGTCGAGCGTCGAGATGAACCGCCACTCCCGGCCCATGTCGTGCGCGGTGGCCAGCACCCCGCCGGTCGGGGGGCGGCGCAGCGCGAACGCCGCCCCGGCGTCGTCGACGATCCGGAACGTCAGGTTCGAGTGACCGCCCGATATCCGCGACACCCGCACCGGGCCGTCACCGGTCCGCACGCGCGGCACCTCGGCGGACAGCCACGCGGTCAGTGCCACGGCGTCGACGCCGTCCTCGCTCTCACCCATGGCCTCCATCCAACATCGGACGGGGCCCGCGTGCCTACCCGCGGGTAAGGACGATCAGGTAGTGCACAACCGGTCTGATCGCGAGAGGATCCCCGCGTCACAGCCGGAGGAGTCGGAGAGGACCCACCGTGAGCGATCAGATCAAGGTCACCAGGACCGTCCAGGCCAGCCCCGAGCAGCTGTTCGCGCTGCTGTCGGACCCCGCTCGCCACACCGAGATCGACGGCGCCGGCATGCTGCGCGGCGTCGAGGGCCGCGCCGAGCCGGTCACCGGTGTCGGTGACCAGTTCCTGATGAACATGGACCAGGAGGGCCTGGGCAGCTACCAGATGCGCAACACCGTCACCGCCTACGAGCAGGACCGCACGATCGGCTGGGCTCCGGAGCTGTACCCGCTCGACTCGCTCAAGGACAAGATCGGCGACATCGAGCCGAAGGGCCACACCTACACCTGGGAGCTCGAGCCGGCCGGGTCCGGGCAGACCACGGTCACCCAGACCTACGACTGGAGCGAGGTCACCGACGACGGCTTCCGCGGCCTGTTCCCCCGCGTGAGCGAGGAGCAGCTCGGCGAGACGATCGACCGGGCCGCGCGGGCGGCGACGTAGGCCGGCCTTTCGCTGTCCTATCCGGACGTCAGGGGCAGCACGAGACGGGCGAGCAGGTGTTCGGTCTCGGACGCGGGGTCGGTGGTCAGTCCGGTGTGCACCGGCCCCGGCTGGACGATCGTGCTGCGCGCCGTCGTGAGCCTGCGGAAGCGGCGGCCGATGTCCTCCCCCGCTCCGGGCCCGGTCGCGGCCAGCGCCCCGGTGCTGCGCCGGTCCGAGCGCGGCGGCTCGGGCACCGCGGTCACCTCCGCGAGGGTCGCCAGCAGCGACTCGACGGCGTCGGCGTCGGCGCGGGGGTCCAGCGCGCGCAGCCGCTCGCGGTCCAGGTGCACCCGGGCGGCCAGGAAGTCCCGCGCCCGGCAGTGCAGCACGACGCCGGCGTTCATCGACTCGCCGCGGTCCACCCGGGGCACCACCCGCAGCACCGCGTACTCGAACACGACGTGACCGGTCACGGGCCCACCCTGCCCAGGCGGCTGCGCAGCCACCCCGGCGGGTTCGGTGCGCGGGTCACCGGGCTAGGCCGCCCCCGCGCGACCATCTCCGCGACGCCCGGCAGCCAGGCCCCCCGCTCGGCGCACCGGGCCGCGACCGTCGCGGCGTAGGCGTCGCGCACCTGTTGCGCGGACCCGAAGCCGGGCTCGTCGTCGAGCCACTCGTCGGGCACCGCCGCCGTCACCGCGTCCAGGGTCTGCGCCGTGACGAGCGAGGCGAGGGCGGCGTCGGCGGCGTCCAGGTCCGGGGCGCAGCCGAGCAGGACGTGGTCGCCGGCGTCGTAGGGCCGCTGCGGGAATCGCTGCGCGGCCGGCCACGAGTGCGCGAACGTCAGCGTCGCGCCGTGGTCGATCAGGAACGGGCTGCGGTGCCAGAGCAGCATGTTCGAGTTCCGCCAGGACCGGTCGACGTTGCCGACCAGCGCGTCGAACCACAGCACCCGCCCGGCCAGCTCCGGTCCGGGGTCGAACGCGAGCGGGTCGAAGTCCAGCGCCCCGGGCAGGAAGTCGGTGGCCAGGTTGAGCCCCGGCGAGTTCCGCAGCAGCTCCTGGACCTCCTGGTCCGGTTCGCTGCGGCCCAGCTCCGGGTCGACGACGACGGTGCAGAGCTCGGGTACCGGCAGGCCCAGCGCCCGGGCCAGCTCCCCGGAGACGATCTCGGCGACCAGCACCGCGCGCCCCTGGCCCGCGCCGCGGAACTTCACCGCGTAGGTGCCCTGGTCGTCGGCCTCCATCAGGCCGGGCAGCGACCCGCCCTCGCGCAGCGGCGTGACGTAGCGGGTGGCCCTCACCTGGCGCAGCACGTTCGTCCCCCCGGTCCACGTCGTGGCCCTCGGCGACCCGACGCCGCCGAACGCTACCCGGGACCTGCGCGGACGCCGAGCGGATTGCCACCCGCGCGACAGCGCCGCCCGCACCCGGTGACCGGGTGCGGGCCGCACCGCGAGGGTTCACCGGCCCGCCCGGTGTCGGGGGCGTCGGGCGGGCCGGGAGACCGGTGTAGGGAAGGTCCTCAGACGGAGATCGGCTGCCGGATGGCCATGGTCTGCTCCATCCGGCGCTCCTGGGCGATCGCCAGCAGGTGGTCCACGCTGAACCGGCCCGGCCCGGCCGCCATCAGCCCGAGGACGCCGACGATGATCACGCCGACCAGCTCCCAGCCCTTGTTCGCGACGAAGATGCCGTTCTGCCCGTGCACGAAGAAGATCGCGCCGGCCATCACGAACACGAGGAACGACGCCGGGACGGTCATCTTCAGGCCCAGCAGGATCGCGGCCGAGGCCACGAACTCGACGACGATGGTGAACGCGGCCGCGGCGATCGCCAGTGGGATGCCGAACTTCGAGAACACGACGGCGGTGTCGGACAGGCCCTGGGAGAGCTTCTGCCACGCGTGGGCCACCATCACGACCACCAGGACGACCCGGGCGATCAGCAGGGCGACGTCCCGCGGGGTTCCGGACAGGGAGCGGTACACGGTTCCTCCTCGCTACGTTCGGTGATGTCTTCACCACGTAATGCAAGAAACCCTATGGCTCAACTCGCACTGCTCCACCCGGTTCAGTGACGTGCCGCGACGAATCGACCGCACGGTGCGACAAGTCCGCCGTCGAACGGCACCATCGAGCGTCCCCCGAACGACGCGCGCTGCGACCGGACCGTTTCCGTCCGCGACCGGTCGACGGGTTGTTCATCTTGCAACAAGACGGTGATCACTTTCACACTGCGTCATGCGGCTCCCGCACGGGCTCACCCCAACGTCGGAGCCCAGACCCGGATGCCGATGGCCGGTCACGGTGTGGCAGCCGGCGGCGCAGCCCGCCGTCGTGGGATGACCGTTCGTCGGGGAACGGACGTCCGCCGGCCTCACCGAGGGTCGTCGCCGAGGCCGGTTCGCCACGCCGACGAGGACGCGCGCCCACCCCGCAGCGTCACCGGGCGTGTCCGGCGGGGCGTACCCGGCGGCGCGTGTCCGGCGCGACGCGCCCCCCGCGGGAGAGCATGATGGCGGCCGTGTCCGACCTGCCGCAGAAAGACCGCACAGCCGAAACGAGCTCCGCGATGGACATCACCGCCACCCCCGAGTGGACGGCGCTGACCGAGCACCACGCGGCCGTCGAGCCCCGGCACCTGCGCGCGCTGTTCGACGAGGACCCGGGCCGCGTCGACGCGATGACGCTGCACGGCGCCGACCTCGTCCTCGACCACTCCAAGCACCGGATCACCCGCGAGACCGTCGGGCTGCTCGCCGCGCTGGCCCGTCGCGCCGGCCTGCCGGAGCGGATCGAGGCGATGTTCACCGGCGAGCACATCAACACCAGCGAGGACCGCGCCGTCCTGCACACGGCGCTGCGCCTGCCCCGCGACGCCTCCCTGACCGTCGACGGCCAGGACGTCGTCGCCGACGTGCACGCGGTGCTCGACCGGATGCGCGCGTTCACCGACACGGTGCGCTCCGGGGAGTGGACCGGCAGCACCGGCCGGCGCATCCGCACCGTCGTCAACATCGGGATCGGCGGCTCCGACCTCGGCCCGGTGATGGCCTACGAGGCGCTCAAGGACTACAGCCTGCGCGAGCTGGAGTGCCGCTTCGTCTCCAACATCGACCCGACCGACCTGTCCGAGACGGTCCGCGACCTGGACCCGGCCACGACGCTGTTCATCGTCTCCTCCAAGACGTTCGGCACCCAGGAGACGCTGACCAACGCCCGCAACGCGCGTTCGTGGCTGCTGGAGAAGCTCGGTGCCGGCGACGACGCGATCGCGCAGCACTTCGTGGCGGTGTCCACGAACGCGGAGAAGGTGTCGGAGTTCGGCATCTCCACCGACAACATGTTCGGCTTCTGGGACTGGGTCGGGGGGCGCTACTCACTGGACTCCGCGATCGGGCTGTCGCTGATGTGCGCGATCGGGGCCGAGCGCTTCGGCGAGTTCCTCGCCGGCATGCACGCCATGGACTCCCATTTCCGCACCACGGCGCTGGAGCAGAACCTGCCGGTCGTCGCCGGGCTGCTCGGGGTCTGGTACACGAACTTCTTCGGCACCGAGACCCGCGCCGTGCTGCCCTACAGCCAGTACCTGCACCGGCTGCCCGCCTACCTGCAGCAGCTGACGATGGAGTCCAACGGCAAGTCCGTGCGCGGCGACGGCACGCCGGTGTCCACGGTGACCGGGGAGATCTTCTGGGGCGAGCCGGGCACGAACGGCCAGCACGCGTTCTACCAGCTGCTGCACCAGGGCACCCGGATCGTGCCGGCCGACTTCATCGGCTTCGGCGAGCCGAACCACGAGCTGCCGGGTGAGGGGGAGGCGGACATGCACGACCTGTTCATGGCCAACCTGTTCGCCCAGACCGCGGCGCTGGCGTTCGGCAAGACGGCCGAGGAGATCGCCGCCGAGGGCACCGCCGCCGACGTCGTCGCGCACAAGGTCATGCCCGGCAACCGGCCGACGTCGACGATCATGGCCGCGAAGCTGACGCCGTCGGTGCTGGGCCAGCTGATCGCCTTCTACGAGCACATGACGTTCGTCGAGGGGACGATCTGGGGCATCGACTCCTTCGATCAGTGGGGCGTCGAGCTGGGCAAGGTGATGGCCAAGCAGTTCGGGCCCGCCCTCTACGCCGCCGACCCGCCGGACGCGGCGGAGGCCGGCCTGGACGCCTCGACCGCCGCGCTGATCGCCCGCTACCGGTCGATGCGCGGCCGCGGCTGACTCCATGATCGGCGGGCGGGTCCCGATCCGCGCCGTCGGTGGCCTCGATCGGGACCGGACCGCCGATCACCGCCTGCTCACCCGCCGCGACGCGGACTTGGTGTCGGCCGGAGGGCAGAATGGCCCGGTGGACCAACCCGTACGCCGGTGGGGCCCCACCGCTGTCGTCGCCGCCATCCTGCTCGTCCTGGCCGGGGTGCTCGTCGCGGTGGCGTTCACCGGAGGGCTGCTCGCCGACGACCGCGGGCTGCTGGACGGCGCCGCGGCCGGTCGCTCGCCGGGTCTGACCACGGCGGCGGTCGTGCTGACCACGGTCGGGAACACCGCGGCGATGGCCGTGCTCGCCGTCGTCGTCGGGGGTGTGCTGTTCGTGCGCGGGCGCCGGGCCGAGGGCGTCTACCTGGTCGCGACGATGGGCAGCGCCAGCGTGGTGTTCACGGTGGTCAAGAACCTGCTGGACCGCCCGCGTCCGCCCGCGGAGCTGCAGGTGCTCCGGGAGACGAACGAGTCACTGCCCTCCGGGCACGCCACCATGTCGGCCACCGTGATCGGCGCCATCGTGATCCTGGCCTGGCCGCACCTGGCCGCGCTCGGACGTGCCCTCGCCGTCGTCGCCGCCGTGCTGTGGGTGGGCGCGGTCGGGGCGACCCGGATCTACCTGGGCGTGCACTGGTTCAGCGACGTCCTCGCCGGGTGGACGCTCGGCCTGGGCTGGGCGAGCCTGGGCGCCGCGATCCTGTTCCGGTGGTGCGCCCCCGCCCCCGCCGCCCCGGACGCGCAGGACGCCGCCGAACGAGGGTGACGTTCGTAGCGTCGCACGCGACGGATTCCACGCCCGTCGCGATCAGCTGCTCTGTTCCTTGCTGCACCACCACGTGGAGCGGCCACCGACGGTGCCGTGGCGCATCGCGGCGCCGCAGCGGGGGCAGTGCCCGCCCTCGTGACGGTGCTCGATCACCGTCCCGGTGTGCACGCCGCCGCCCTCGATCGCGGCCGTCAGTGCCTTCTCCAGGTTGCGGTACAGGCGGTCGACGTCGCGGCGCGCCAGCTCGTCGGCGCGCGCGGCCGGGTCGACCTTCGCCTGCCAGAGCGTCTCGTCGGCGAGCAGGTTGCCGACCCCGGCCAGCACCGACTGGTCGAGCAGCCGGGCCTTGACCGCGGAGCGCCCGCGGGTGACCCGGTTCCGGAAGTCGGCGGCGGTGATCGACCCGGCGTCCGGGCCGAGGCCGGACAGGTCCGGATCCAGGCGGACCCGGCCCAGCCGGCGCTTGTCGAACAGGCGGAACCGCCCGCCGTCGGCGAAGGTCATCGTGAACCGGTCCCACTCCGCCTTGCGTGGCGCACGGTCGGGGCGTTCCGGGCCACCTCCGGTCCGCTCGCCGGCGGAGTTCGTGACCACGATCCGCCCGCCCATGCCCAGGTGCACGCCGAGCGAGGGCCCCTCGGTGCCGTCCGCGGTCTCGGTGTCGCACCACATCGTCTTGCCGCGGCGGTGCGCCGCGGTCAGCTTCCCGCTAACGAGCGCGGTGGCGATGTCGCCGGGGCGGTGCGGTCGGCAGACCCACTCGTCCCGGTCGTCGATCTCCTCGATTCGCCGGTCGAGCGCCTCGACGAGCACCTGACGCGCGTTCTCCACCTCGGGCAGTTCGGGCACGGGGGCGAGTCTGCCGAACCCGTGGAACAGTCGCGCGCCGACAGCCGTTGACCGTCACGTGACGACCGAGCGGATGCGGGTGCGGGCGCCGGAGCTGCGCGGGCGGCGGTGGCTCAACACCGGCGGCGAGGAGCTGACCCTGGCCGGGCTGCGCGGCCGGATCGTGGTCCTGGACTTCTGGACGTTCTGCTGCGTCAACTGCCTGCACGCCCTCGACGAGCTGCGGCCGCTCGAGGAGGAGTTCGGCGACGTCCTGGTGATCATCGGCGTGCACTCGCCGAAGTTCGTGCACGAGGCCGACCCGGCCGCCGTCGAGGCCGCGGTGGAGCGCTACGACGTCACGCACCCGGTCCTCGACGACCCGGACCTCATCACCTGGGACGCCTACGCCGCACGGGCCTGGCCGACGCTGGCCGTGATCGACCCGTCCGGGAAGGTCGTCGCGCGGATGGCGGGTGAGGGGCACGGACCGGGGCTGGCGTCGCTGGTCCGGGAGCTGGTCGTCGAGCACGAGGCCGCGGGCACACTGCGGCGCGGGGACGGCCCCTACGTCGCGCCGCCGGCCCCGGAGACCGCCCTGCGGTTCCCCGGCAAGATCGTGGCGTTGCCGGGCGGGACGTTCCTGGTCTCGGACACCGCGCACCACCAGGTCGTCGAGCTGGAGGCGGACCTGCAGACCGAACGCTGCCGGTTCGGGACGGGGTCGCGCGGGTTCACCGACGGGTCGTCGCCGCGGTTCAGCGAGCCGCAGGGACTGCTCGTGCTGCCCCCGGACGTCGCCGGGGCCGCCGGGTACGACGTGCTGGTCGCCGACACCGTCAACCACGCCCTGCGCGGGCTGCGCCTGGGCGACGGCGACGTCCGCACCGTCGCCGGCACCGGCGCGCAGCTGCGCGAACGGGTGCTGCCCGGCGAAAGCTTCGACGCGACCTCGGCCGAGCTCTCCTCGCCGTGGGACCTGGCGTGGTGGGACGGGCGCGCCGTCGTCGCGATGGCCGGGCCGCACCAGCTGTGGTCGTTCGACCCGGCGTCCGGCGAGATCACCGTGCTGGCCGGGACGACGAACGAGGGCCTGCGCGACGGCGCGCCGGACGACGCGTTCTTCGCCCAGCCCAGCGGGCTCGCGGTGGACGGCGACGGGACGCTCTGGGTCGCCGACGCCGAGACCTCGGCGTTGCGGCGGGTGCAGCGCGCACCGGCCGTCGGTGCCGAGGTGGGCACGGCCGTCGGGCAGGGGCTCTTCGAGTTCGGGCACCGCGACGGCCCGGGCGCCGAGGCGTTGCTGCAGCACCCGCTCGGGGTGGCCGTGCTGCCGGACGGGTCGGTGGCGGTGGCCGACACCTACAACGGCGCGGTCCGGCGCTTCGACCCGTCGACGACGACGGTCTCCACGCTCGCCGAGGGCCTCGCCGAGCCGTCGGACCTGCTAATCGACGGCGACGAGCTGATCGTCGTGGAGAGCGCGGCGCACCGGCTGGTGCGGCTGCCGATCCCGGGCGGGGCCCGCACGGACGCGACACGGGTCGACGGGGCCGCGCACCGGGTCCGGCGGGCGCCGACCGACCTGTCCCCGGGCGCCGTCGAGCTGCGGATCGCGTTCACCCCGCCGGCCGGTCAGCACCTCGACGACCGCTTCGGCGACCCGACGTCGCTGACGGTCGCCGCGTCACCGCCGGAGCTGCTCCTCGACGGCGCCGGGACGTCCACCGGCCTGACCCGCACGCTGCGCCTGTCCCCCGACGTCACCGACGGCGTTCTGCAGGTGGCGGTCGCCGCCGCGTCCTGCGACGACGCCGGCAGCCCGGGGACGGTCGACACGTTCGCCGCCTGCCACCGCTACCAGCAGGACTGGGGCATCCCGGTCCGCCTCGTGCCCGGAGCGGACACCGCTCTCGACCTGGACCTGCGCGCCGTCTGAGGCGCACCCCGACCAGCCGGGCCCGGCGGGGGTCGATCAGGGGCCGAGCCAGGCCAGGACGGCCATCACGCGGCGGTGGTCGTCCGAGGACGGCGGCAGGCCGAGCTTGGTGAAGATCGACGAGATGTGCTTCTCCACGGCCCCCTGGGTGATCACCATGATCCGGCCGATCGCGGTGTTCGTCCGGCCCTCGGCCATCAGCCCGAGCACCTCCCGCTCACGCGGGGACAGCTCGGCGATCGGGTCCTTGCGGCGGCGCTTGGACAGCAGCGCGGAGACGACCTCCGGGTCCAGGACGGTGCCGCCGTCGGCGACCCGGGTCAGGGCGTCGGACAGGTCCGCCAGGCGCGAGACCCGGTCCTTGAGCAGGTAACCGATCCCGCCGCCGGCCTCGAGCAGGTCGGTCGCGTAGGACTCCTCGACGTACTGGGACAGCACCAGGATCTTGGTCTCGGGCAGGGTCCGCCGGATCTGCAGGGCGGCGCGCAGGCCCTCGTCGGTGAACGTCGGCGGCATCCGCACGTCGACGACGGCGACCTCCGGCCGGTGCTCCTCCACGGCCTCGACCAGCGCCTCGCCGTCCCCGACCGCGGCCACGACCGTCGCCCCGGCCTCGTCGAGCAGGCGGACGAGCCCCTCCCGCAGCAGCAGCGAGTCCTCGGCCAGGACCACCTTCATCGTCATGGGGTCATCATCGCCGACCGGGTCGTCGTCGCGCTCTATCCCTCGCCGAGTCCGGCCAGCG
This sequence comes from Pseudonocardia sp. KRD291, assembly GCF_019263595.1. GTDB lineage: Bacteria > Actinomycetota > Actinomycetes > Mycobacteriales > Pseudonocardiaceae > Pseudonocardia. The sequence goes on from NZ_JADQDD010000042.1 coordinate 12,378, forward strand.
GGATCTCCGCGGTGAGACGGGTCGGCCCGCCTGCGGGACTGGACACCTCGAGCGAGCCCTCGACGATCTCCAGACGGTCGGTCAGCCCGGCCAGTCCGTGGCCCTTGCCCAGGTGCGCGCCGCCGACGCCGTCGTCGGACACGGTGACCAGCAGGATGTCGTCACCGGAGGTCACGGTGACCGTGCACAGGGTCGCGTCCGCGTGCTTGGCCACGTTGGTCAGGGCCTCGCTGACGACGAAGTAGGCGGTGTTCTCCACCAGCGCGGGCAGCCGGGTGCCCTCGGCCAGCGCGACGTCGAGCGAGACCCGTACCGGGCAGCGCGCCGCGGCGGCGGCCAGCGCCGGCCCCAGCCCGCGGTCGGCCAGGATCGGCGGCGCGATCCCGCGGGAGAGCGCGCGCAGCTCGGTGAGTGCCTCGTGGCTCTGCGCCAGCGCCTCGGCCAGCAGCGGGCGCACCCGGTCGGGGTCGTCGTCGAGGCGCCGGACCGCGGCCTCGATGTCCATGCCCAGGCGCACCAGGCGTTGCTGCGGCCCGTCGTGGATGTCGCGTTCGAGTCGCCGCAGCGTCTGCGCCTCGGCCGCGACGGCGGCCCGCCGCCCGGCCGCCAGCTGCAGCGCCCGGGCGCGCAGGGCCGCGGTCTGGTTGGTCAGCAGGCCCCGGGCCAGCAACGCACGGACGTCGGTCAGCCAGCGGACCACGATCGGCAGCGTGGCCAGCAGCAACACGCCGAGCCCGGTGTTGAGCGCGACGTCGCCGAGCCGCGAGTCGACGCCGGTGATGCTGCCGAACAGCGTCCAGCCCGACTCCCCCTGCGGCAGCGACCACTGCCAGAACACGTAGAGCAGCCCGCCCAGCCCGGCCACCGCCCAGACCAGGGCGAGAAGCGCCGTCACCAGCCGCAACGGGAACCCGGCCATGGCGTGTGCGAGGTCGCGCCAGGACTGCGGGTCGGCCAGCCCGCGCAGCAGCCGGCCCATGCCCTTGCCCCGGGTCGGGCGGTAGTGGTGCGGGGGCAGCGGGCGACCGGTCGCGGCCTCGGTGGCGCGACGTTCGAGCCCGGCGAAACCGCGGGCGGCGGCCAGCGTGCCGATCGTGATCGGCAGCCCGACCCAGGCCACCGCCGTGGCCGAGCCGAGCACGAGCCCGACCAGCACCACCACGAACGTCACGGTCGCCAGCGGCAGCCCGGCCAGCAGGTAGGCCATCTGCGCGCCCAGACGGGTCCGTCCGGGCCAGGTCGCCGGCCAGCTCATCGACCCGAGACCGTTCACCGGGACGTGCAGCGCGCCCTCACGCAGGAGCCCGTCGCGCAGTGCCTCGTACGGGTGCCAGCCGCCGGCCACGCGGACCAGGTGCGCCTCGTCCGCGCCCCGGTCGTGCCCGTTCCCGGTCTCCTCCGGCACCCCGATCACCCCGCCCGGCTCGCGGCTCCTCCCTGCCGGGAGCCCAGGACCGAGGGTAGGGCCATCGGGGGGGCGCCCGGTCGCGCGGACGGCCACCGGGACTGCGCGCCCGGCGGCGGTGGTGATTGGCTGGGCCGATGGAGCTCCTCGACGTCGACCGGACCGGGTCGGTACTGATCCTCACGCTGAACGACCCGAAGCGGCGCAACCCGTTGTCGTTCCAGATGCGCGAGGAGATGCTCACCGCGCTCGGAGCGGCACGCGACGACGACACCGTGCGCGCCGTCGTGCTCACCGGAGCCGGCGGGTTCTTCTGCGCCGGCGGCGACATCTCCAGCATGAACGACGACCGCCCGACCGGGGTGTACCGCCTGCACCTGCTGGGACGGGTGGTCGAGGCGCTGGTCGCGATGCCCAAGCCGGTGATCGCGGCCGTCGAGGGCGGGGCCTACGGCGCCGGCCTGTCGCTGATGGCGCTCTGCGACCACGTCGTCGTCGCCGACGACGCCCGGCTGTGCTCGTCGTTCGGCGGGATCGGGCTCGGTACCGACGGCGCCCTGAGCTGGTCGCTGCCGCGCCGGGTCGGGCAGGGGCGCGCCGCCGAGATCATCATGTTCGGCGAGGTCGTGGACGCCGAACGCGCGTCGAGGATCGGCCTGGTCGAACGGGTCGTGCCGAGCGGCACCGCGCGGGAGGCGGCGATCGAGCGGGCCGAGCTGCTCACCGGGAGGTCCCGACCGGCGCTGGCCGCGAACAAGGCGACACTCGGCGCGGCCGACCTCACCGGCCTGCGCCAGGCCCTCGAGGAGGAGAACCGCCACCAGCTCGAGCTGATGTCCGGGCCCGACTTCGCCGAGGGCGTCGCGGCGTTCAAGGAACGCAGGCCCGCCCGGTTCGAGGCCTGACACTTTCCGGGCACTCGTGAACCATGACGTGCGCCGCATGCTCGTCGTGGTTCACGAGTGACGCGAGGTCGGTTACTGATCGCCACCCCTGGTGACCGTGCGTGTATGTCGATCATTAGGCTGCTTCGATGAACGCGCGTACCCGACGTCCCGTCCGGCTGATGACGCTGCTGGTGGCGGGCCCGGTGCTGGTGGGCGTCCTGGCCGGGTGCGGCGCGCGCAGCGGAACCGACTCGGCGTCGCCGAACCAGCCCGGCGGTGCGGTCGACACCGCCGGCGCACCGGCCCAGGCCTGCGCGCTCGTCCCCGCCGAGGCGATCCAGACCGGCATCGGGATCGGCGTCGGGGACGGCGCGCCCGGCGGCAGCGACGCGCGTTCGACCTGCACCTACTCACCCTCCGGCGCCGGGCCGGGTCTGACCGTCGGGGTCGAGGCCGCCGACCGGTTCGCCGAGAAGTCCGACAGCGCCCAGCGCTCGGCCGGGGTACCCGCCACCGACATCGCCGACGTGGGCGAGTCCGCGCGGTTCTACTTCAGCACCGCGCAGCTGCCGACCGGGCTGGGCACGCTGGTGGTGCAGGGCCGGGACATGACCGTCGACGTCACGGTGCAGGGGCTGACCGACCCCTCCCGTTCCCGGGAGACGGCGACCGCCGTCGCCCGCACCGCCCTGGACAACAGCTAGGACTCGCCTACGCCAGCGGCCCGCTGAAGTTCGGCGCGCGCTTCTCCCGGTGCGCGGCCACCCCTTCGGCGACGTCGGGCAGGCCGAAACCGTAGAACTCCAGCGCCAGCGACGCGTCGAACGACGGCCCGGCCACCCGGTACCAGCTGTTGAGCGCCTGCTTGGTCCAGCTGATCGCGCTCGGGGCGCCGGCGGTCAGGCTGCGTGCGACCTCCATCGCGGTCTCCTGCACCTCGTCGTCGTCGACGCACAGCGAGACCAGCCCGATCCGCTCCGCCTCCTCGCCGGTGATCGGCTTGCAGGTGAGCAGGTAGTACTTGGCCTTGGCCATGCCGCAGAGCAGCGGCCAGCAGATCGCGGCGTGGTCGCCCGCGACGACACCGAGGCGGGTGTGCCCGTCGACGATCTTCGCGGTGCGCGCCGCCACCGAGACGTCGGCGAGCAGGCCGATCGCCAGCCCCGCGCCGACGGCCGGGCCGTGGATCGCCGAGACCACCGGCTTCGAACAGTTGATCACGTTGTAGACCATGTCCCGGGCCTCGCGCATGACCCGGGTGCGCACGACCGGGTCGGCCACCATCTGTTCGATCATGTCGAACGCGCCGCCCGCGGAGAACGCCCGGCCCTCGCCACGGACCAGCACCGCCCGGACGGTCTCGTCGCGGTCGATCACCGGCCAGATGTCGGCGAGCTGCTGGTGGGCGTCGGCGCCGACGGCGTTGAGGTTCGGCCCGTCGAGCACGATCCGCAGGATCCCCTCCTCCGGGCGCTCGACGCGCAGTGCGGTGAAGGCGGCGTACCGGTCGGTGCTCGTGGAGGTCATGAGCGCACCGTAGGACCCGGGCCCGACAGTGATCCACCCCGGCGGAGGGTCGCGCCGCGGGCGCGGGCATGGTGGGCTACCGACGAGTACGGACGACTCCCCCGCACCTCCGCGGGGGGACGAGACGAGAGCGAGGCCGCCGTGGACCCCTCCGACCTGCAGGACGTGCTGGACTCGGTGCGGGACTTCATCCGCACCGAGGTGGTGCCGGCCGAGGAGCAGATCGAGGCCGACGACGCCGTCCCGGAGCGGATCGTCGCGCAGTGCAGGTCGATGGGCCTCTACGGCTTCACGATCCCCGAGCAGTACGGCGGCCTCGGGCTGACGGTGAGCGAGGAGGTCCGGCTGGCGTTCGAGCTGGGCTGGACCACCCCCGCGCTGCGCTCGCTGTTCGGCACGAACAACGGCATCGCCGGGCACGTGCTGATGCAGGGCGGCACCGAGGAGCAGAAGTCTCAGTGGCTGCCGCGCCTGGCCAGCGGTGAGGTGACCGCGTCGTTCGGGCTGACCGAGGCCGACGCCGGCTCCGACCCGTCGTCGCTGGCCACCAAGGCCGTCCGGGACGGCGGGGACTGGGTCCTCAACGGCTCCAAGCGCTACATCACCAACTCCCCCGTCGCCGACGTGATCATGGTGTTCGCGAAGACGAACCCGGACGTCGCCGGCAACCGCGGGATCTCCACGTTCCTGGTCCCGAAGGGCACCCCGGGCCTGTCGATCGGCCCGAAGGACCACAAGATGGGCCAGTTCGGCGCCTGGACCGCCGACGTGCACCTCGACGACGTCCGGGTGCCGGCCTCGGCGCTCGTCGGTGGCGAGGACGGGGTCGACACCGGGTTCGTCACCGCGGCGAAGTGCCTCGCGCACGGCCGGCTGCACATCGCGGCCGTGTGCGTCGGGATGGCCGAGCGTCTCGTGCACGAGTCGGTGGAGTTCGCGAAGACCCGCGAGCAGGGCGGCAAGCCGATCGCCCGGTTCCAGCTGGTCCAGGGCCTGATCGCGGACTCGGTGACCGACCACCGCGCCGGCCGCGGCCTCGTCCTCGACGCCGCGCGCGAGTTCGACGCCGGCATCGACCGTGTCTCCGGGCCGGCCACGGCCAAGTACTTCTGCTCGGAGATGGTCGGCCGGGTCGCCGACCGTGCGGTGCAGGTGCACGGCGGCGCCGGCTACATGCGCGGCGTGACCGTCGAGCGGTTCTTCCGCGACGCCCGTCTGTTCCGGATCTACGAGGGCACCAGCCAGATCCAGCAGGTGATCATCGCCCGGGACGCCCTGGGCAAGGCCGCCCGCGGCTGACCGTCCCGCGCCCCGGCCCCGCGCCCTCCACCCTTCGGCGTCCCGAAGGGTCCCCTCGCTCACCATCGGGTCCCCGGGGTTCCCCTCAGGGCGGGCCCGTGTATCCCGGTGCGCCGGATCTTGGCCCGGCGGCGAGCCTGGGGGTCCCGAGGGGTCCCCTCGCTCACGATCAGGTCCCCGGAGTTCCCCTCGGGGCGCAGCCTCCGGGTGTCTCGATGCATCGAAGGGGTCCCCTGCCTCGCGGCGGGCCCCGGCGTCCTGAGGGGTCCCCTCGTTCACCGGGGCGTCCCGAACGGGCCCCTCGCGCTGCCGGGTCGAGCTTTCCGGGCCGGTCATTCGTCGGCGGGGATCGCGGTGACGGACGGTCGGGGCAGCCGGGCGGCCTGCCCGTGGCAGCGGATCAGCTCCGCCATCACCTCGCGGGGCCGGGAGTGCAGGTCGCTCGGGAGCGTCTGCACGACCAGGACACCGTTCGCCATCATCGCCGACCTGCGCCGGACCGTCCGCGCGTAGTCGGCGGGGCTCAGGTGGTACTCGACGGAGTCGATCTCCCAGGCCAGGCCCACCTCGTCGAACCACGCGTCCGGGTAGGCGACGAACCGGCCGGCGCTGTCGTCGAGACGCGGGTTCCACAGGGGTGCGACGAGCCCACTGCGCAGGACCAGGGCACGGGCCTCCGCCTCCGCGACCGACCTCACCCCGTCGGAGATCTCGCGGAGGACGCCGCGGGCGACGGCCGTGCCGCGGCTGCTCCCCCGTTCCAGCTCCTCGACCAGCTCCGGCACCGTGCACCACCCGCGCTGGACGACCTCCGCGACGACGGCCCGGACCGCGTTGCGGTCACGGGACCGGCGGGCGAAGTCGAGCACCGCCCGCGGGATCGGGGCCAGCGGCCACCGGCCCGGTTCCGGATCGGGCAGCCGATGCGTCCGTTCGACCAGCGCCACACCGGCGCCCGCTCGTCGACAGCCGTGCGGGACCAGGACGTGGACCGGCCCGAACGGCGCCGGGGCGTTCCGGAGACCGTGCAGGGCCAGGGCGTCCAGCCCGGTCAGCACGGCTCCGGGGCCGGCGTGCAGCAACGCCGCGTACCGGCGGTCGTCACGCGTCGGCGGACCGTTGCCGAGTTTCACGATGCCCGGCGCCAGACTGCTCCAGGGACCGCCCGGCCGGCACCGCCGCGACACCGTGCGCCGGTGCAGCCCGAGTTTCTCCAGCATCGCGACGGTCACGACGTAGCCTCCGCACAACGCCGGGACGTCCTCGATCCGCGGAGCTTGACGACCACGCCTACTGCGCACCTCGACCATGCCGACAGCCTCGCCCCGGCAGGGACCCACCGACCCCACGATCTCGCCGATGTGGACGCGCCCACCAGGTTGTGGACAACTCCCCACTTGCCCCGGCCGATACCCGGCTTCGAGCTCCCTCCCGACGCCGAGCCGACCGATTCACCGCGCCGCGCACACCTCCGGCCCGAAGCCGCCGGACGACGTCCCGAGGGGCCCCCTCGCTCACCCGGGCGTCCCGAAGGGACCCCTCGCGGCCCGGTAGCTCCGGCTCACGCCGGGCGCGCGGCACCCGGCCCTGCCGGACGGCGTGGCCCGGCCTCGCCGGACAACGTCCCAGGGGGTCCCCTCGCTCACCCGGGCGTCCCGAAGGACCCCCTCGGGACGCGGCTTCTGGCCGGGCGGAAGCGGGACCCCTGCCCGGCGGGGAGCCGGGGCGACGCGGACCTGCCCGGCGAGAGCCGGGGCGACGCGGACCTGCCCGGCGAGAGCCGGGGCGACGCGGACCTGCCCGGCGAGAGCCGGGGGCGGAGGGCGGGCCCGTTCGGCGGCTGGGCGAGGCGGCCGGGCCTGACGGGGACCCGGGCCTGACGGGGACCCGGGCACACGACGACGCCCCCTCGGCGCGGGCCGAGGGGGCGTCGTGTGCGTGGGGCCTAGTGGTCGGCGGGGCGGATGTGGTACTCGAACACCAGCCCGCCGATCGCGCCGAGGAGGAGGATGCCGGCGATCACGATCAGCCAGACGTAGAAGAACGCCAGGCCGATCCCGACCAGTGCTGCGGCGGCGGCCATCATGACCGGCCAGTAGCTGCCCGGCGAGAAGAAGCCGACCTCGCCTGCGCCGTCGGAGATCTCGGCCTCCGCATTGTCCTCCGGGCGCTCGTCGAGACGCCGGGACACGAACCGGAAGTACGTGCCGACGATCAGCGACAGGCCACCGGTCAGGAACAGCGCGGACACGCCGACCGGCTCCCGGGCGAGGATCGTGTAGACGATCGCGCACAGGAAGAAGAACCCGGTGCAGAGCTCGAAGATGCGGGACTCGATCTTCATCGGTGATCCCCTTCTCAGCCGTTGGCCTGCGCGGCCAGCTGTCCGCGATCGGTGGTGAACGGGTAGGTGGTCACGGCCTCGGGGGCGCACCACCGGCCGCAGTCCAGGGCGGCCAGCGCCTCACCGGCGGTGTAGGGCAGCCGGGTCTGCGGGTTGTCCTGCTTGCGCAGGGCGATGTAGCGCTCGTAGAGCTCCGGCGAGATGGCGCGGACCTCGAAGTTCATCTGCGAGTGGTACGAACCGCAGAGCTCGGCGCACCGGCCGACGAACGCACCCTCGCGCTCGATGTTGTCGATCACGTAGGTGTTGTCCTGCTCGTTGCGCTCCGGCATCGGGAAGACGTCGCGCTTGAACAGGAACTCCGGGACGTAGAACGAGTGGATGACGTCGTTCGAGGTCTGGGTGAACTGGATGCTGCGGTTGGTCGGCAGCACCAGAAGCGGGATCGTGCTACTCGTGCCCAGGGTCTCGATCGGACGGCCGTCGGCGGCGATCTGGCCCGGGTAGTCGAACTTCCAGTTCCACTGGAACCCGGTGATCGCGACCTGCACGTCGGCGGGACGACCGTTCGTCGGGTCGGCCTTGTCCACGTAGTTCTGGACGTTGACGGTGAACCCGAACAGGACCGCGACGATGACCGTCGGGATCGCGGTGAAGACCAGCTCGACCGGCAGGTTGTACTGGGTCTGGCGGGGCAGCGAGCCGTCGTCGTCCTTGCGCTTGCGGTGCAGGATGATCGCCCAGAACATCGCCGCCCAGGTGATGACGCCGACGATCAGCGCGGCGATCGCGGACCAGGTCCACAGGTTCCGCATCGACTCGGCCTCGGGGGTGACCCCGACCGGCCAGCCGAACCGGATGACCTCCTCGACGGAGCACCCGGTGAGCGCGGGCACCGCCAGCGCGGCCACCACACCCAGTTTCGCCACCCGGACGAAACGGGAGCGGGCGTGACCCGTCGCGCGTTCTGCTCGGCCCACTGCGCGCCGCCTTCCTGACGTCTGTTCTCGCTGCACCGTTCACGCATTCTTCCTGCGTGCACTGCCTACACTGGGCGACCGACAAGATCACGCACCGCGCGACTTTCGACCTCGCGTAGAGACTAGACGAACGAGGCCCACCACGCGCTGCCCGGGGGTGGCACACCCGGGGCGTGCGCAACCCGTTCAGGGACTACCGCATACTGCTTCTCGTGTGCGGACTGCTGGGATTGCTGACCGCCGGGGCGGATGCCGCCAGCCGGGTGGAGCCGATCGCCGACGCGCTGCGGTGCGCGCGTCACCGGGGGCCTGACGAGAGCGGGACGTGGAACGACCACGACCTGGTGCTCGGGTTCAACCGGTTGTCGATCATCGACGTGGACCACTCGCACCAGCCCCTGCACTGGGGTCCGGTGCCGGGCGAGGACACCCGGTACACGATCGTCTTCAACGGCGAGATCTACAACTACCTCGAGCTGCGCGAGGAGCTGGTCGAGACCTTCGACGCGGCGTTCGCGACCGAGGGCGACGGCGAGGTCATCGTCGCGGCGTTCCACTACTGGGGCCCGGACGCGGTGCAGCGCCTGCGCGGCATGTTCGCGTTCGCGATCTGGGACGTGGTCGAGCGCGAGCTGTTCGTCGCCCGCGACCCGTTCGGGATCAAGCCGCTGTTCATGGCCACCAGCGCGGCCGGCACGGTGTTCGCCAGCGAGAAGAAGTCGATCCTCTCGCTCGCCCAGAACATGGGCATCGGCCTCGACCTGGAGCCGGCCGCGCTGCAGCAGTACCTGACTCTGCAGTACGTGCCCGAGCCCTGGTCGCTGCACCGGATGATCTCCCGTGTCGAGTCCGGCACGCACGTCACGGTCAGCCCCGGCGAGGAGCCGGTGCACCAGCGCTACTTCCAGCCGAAGTTCCTCTCGCTGCCCTCGCACGCCCCGGCCAGCGCCGAGGCCGAGGCGATCGTGCACGGCGAGATCGCCGACGTCCTGCGCGACTCGGTGGCCAAGCACATGCGCGCCGACGTGACGGTGGGCGCGTTCCTCTCCGGCGGCATCGACTCCACCGCGATCGCGGCGCTGGCCAAGGAGCACAACCCGAACCTGATCACGTTCACCACCGGGTTCGAGCGCGAGGGCTACTCCGAGGTCGACGTCGCCGCGGAGTCCGCCGCCGCGATCGGCGTCCGGCACGTGGTCCGCACGGTCAAGCCGGACGAGATGATGGAGGCCCTGCCCCAGATCGTCTGGTACCTCGACGACCCGGTGGCCGACCCGGCGCTGGTCCCGCTGTGGTTCATCGCCCGCGAGGCCCGCGAGCACGTGAAGGTCGTGCTCTCCGGCGAGGGCGCGGACGAGCTGTTCGGCGGCTACTCGATCTACCGGGAGCCGCTGTCGCTGGCCCCGTTCGAGAAGGTCCCGGGCACGCTGCGGCCGCTGATGCGCCGGGCGTCGCGCCGGATGCCCGAGGGCATGCGGGGCAAGGACCTGCTGCGCCGCGGTTCGCTGAACCTGGAGCAGCGCTACTACGGCAACGCCCGGATCTTCCGCGACGACCAGCTGCACGAGGTGCTGCGCGGCTACGACCCGCGGGTGTCGCACCAGGACGTCACGGCGCCGCACTACTTCGCCTCCCGCGACTGGGACGACGTCGCGCGGATGCAGCACGTGGACCTGTTCACCTGGCTGCGCGGCGACATCCTGGTCAAGGCCGACAAGATGACGATGGCGCACTCGCTGGAGCTGCGCGTCCCGTTCCTGGACCCCGAGGTCTTCGACGTCGCGTCCTCGCTGCCGCAGGCCCAGAAGATCACCCACGGCGCGAACGGGACCACGAAGTACGCGCTGCGCCGTTCGCTGGAGGGGATCATCCCCTCGCACGTGCTGAACCGGCCGAAGCTGGGCTTCCCGGTACCGATCCGGCACTGGCTGCGCGACGAGATGTACGCCTGGGCGCGCGACATCATCCAGCAGTCCGGCGCCGGACACCTGATCGACCTGCAGGCCGTGCACCGGATGCTGGACGCGCACCGGTCCGGCCCGGTCGACCACAGCCGCCGGATCTGGACGATGCTGGTGTTCCTGCTCTGGCACGGGATCTTCGTCGAGCGCCGGATCACCCCGGAGATCCCGGCACCGCATTACCCGGTCAAGATCTAGGACCTCCACCGACGACGAACGGCCGGTGACCCGCACGGGGTCACCGGCCGTTCGTGCATGTGGGGTCGGTCAGGCCGGGAGGACGGCCTGGATCTCGTCGGCGGCGGCGTCGCCGTAGGTGTCACGCAGGCGGGTCAGGGCCGCCGCGCGGTCCCAGGCCCACTCCTGCGGGCCGTCGGACTCCAGTACCCAGGTCGCGATCAGCGCGCCGAGCTGGGCCGAGCGCTCGAGCGAGAGCCCGCCGCCCAGCGCGGTCAGGAAGCCGGCGCGCCAGGCGTCGCCGACGCCGGTCGGGTCGACCAGCTCGGTCGGGGGCACCACGTCGACGCGGGTCTCGGTGCCGTCCCGCTCGACGATCACCGCGCCCTTCTCGCCGTAGGTGGTGATCCGGGTGTCGACCTTGGAGGCGACCTCCTCGGCCGTCCAGCCGGTCTTCTTGAGCAGCAGCTCGTACTCGTAGTCGTTGGTGACCAGGTACTTGGCGCCCTCGATCAGGCGCCGGACCTCCGGGCCCTCCATCCGGGCCAGCTGCTGCGACGGGTCGGCCAGGAAGGGGTAGCCCTTCTCGCGGCACTCGTCGGTGTGGCGGACCATGGCGTCCGGGTCGCTGGCACCGATCAGCACCAGGTCGAACCCGCCGACACGCTCGGCGATGGGGGCGAGCTCGATCTCGCGGGAGCGGGCCATGGCGCCGGTGTAGAAGGACGCGATCTGGCGCATGTCGTCGTCGGTGGTGCAGGTGAAGCGTGCGGTGTGCACGTCGTCGAACGTGTGCACGCCCGAGGTGTCCACCCCGAGGTCATCGAGCAGCTTCCGGTAGTCGGCGAAGTCCGGACCCACCGCGCCGATGAGCACCGGGGCCTGGCCCAGCACACCGAGCGCGAACGCGATGTTGCCGGCCACGCCACCTCGCCGGACCACCAGCTCGTCGACCAGGAAGCTGACCGAGATGCGGTCGAGCTGGTCGGCGAGCAGCTGCTCGGAGAACTTCCCGGGGAAGTGCATGAGGTTGTCGGAGGCGATGGATCCCGTTACGGCAATAGGCACGTAGGGCACCCTACGACACCAGAACGGGCCCCGTCAGGATCACGAAGATCTTGACGAGGCCCGTTCGGGTCCCTGACCAGGTCTTTTATCAACCTGGGAAGTGACTCAGTTGAACGAGTCACCGCAGGCGCACGAGCCGCCCGCGTTCGGGTTGTCGATCGTGAAGCCCTGCTTCTCGATGGTGTCGACGAAGTCGATCTGGGCGCCCAGCAGGTACGGGGCGCTCATCCGGTCCACCCCGACCTTGAGGCCGTGGAAGTCCTTGAACAGGTCGCCGTCGAGCGAGCGGTCGTCGAAGAACAGCTGGTACCGCAGACCCGCGCAGCCACCGGGCTGCACCGCGATCCGCAGGTGCATGTCGTCGCGACCCTCCTGCTCGAGCAGGGCACGCGCCTTGACGGCGGCCGCGTCACTGAGCTCGACGCCGTGCGTCTCGGTGGTGGTGTCCACCGTGTTGTCTACGGTCATGACTCTCCCAACAACGTGCGGAACGGAACTTGTTCCCGGCGGACGCCGGTCTCGCTGAGCGGTTTCCGTCCGGTCTTTCGGCCCTGCGTCCACCCGCCATCGTATGCCCTCCCGGGCCCACCGGGGGGAGGCGAGGGCCATCGCGCCTGCCCCGGAACCGGGGTGAATTCGGTCACCGGCCCCTGCGGCCGCCCCGAGGTTCAGCGACTCCAGCGCCGGGCGACCTGCTCGGCGAGCGCGGCGAGGGTGCCCGCGGGGTCGGCCAGCGACGCCTCGAGGCCTGCCTCGTCGGCCACCGCGTAGGCCGCGTCCACCCCGGCGGCGCCGGCCTCGCGCCGTCCGACCGAGGACTGCCCGGCCAGGACCAGGCAGGGGATCCCGCGGTCCGCGGCGCCCCGGGCGACCGCGGTGACCAGCTTCCCGCGCAGCGACTGCCAGTCGAAGCTGCCCTCCCCGGTGACGGCCAGCCCGCCGGACGCGGCGGCCGCGTCCAGCTCGGCGTCCAGGCCGACCAGGCTCCGCACCAGCCCGGCCCCGGACTCGCGGCGGGCGCCCAGCGCCAGCAGCGCAGCCCCGAGGCCTCCGGCCGCGCCCGCCGCGGCCTCGTCGCGGACGTCGGTGCCGGTCGCGGTGGCCAGCACGTCGGCGAACACGGCCAGCGCGGCGTCGAGCTCGGCCCCGGCCGCGGCGTCGGCGCCCTTCTGCGGACCGAACACCGCGGCGGCACCGTGCGTGCCGAGCAGCGGGTTGTCGACGTCGGCCGCGGCGACCAGCTCGACCCCGTCGAACGCCGGTGGCGGGCGCAGTCCGGCGCACCGGGCCAGCGCGCCGCCGCCGTCGGGCAGCAGAGCGCCCGACGCGTCGTGGGCGACGGCGCCGAGCGCGGCCAGCATCCCGGCGCCGCCGTCGGTGGTGGCCGAGCCGCCGAGCCCGACCACGATCCGGCGGGCGCCCGCGTCCCGGGCCGCGGCCACGAGCTCCCCGACGCCGCGGGTGGTCGCCCGCAGCGCGACGTCCGGGGTCCGGCGCTCGCGCGGCACGTGGTGCAGCCCGCACGCCGCGGCGGCCTCCAGGTAGGCGGTGTCGCCGGTCTGCAGCCAGGACCCGGTCACCGGCTCGCCCAGCGGGCCGGTCACCGTGCGCTCGTGCAGCGTCCCGCCGAGCGCGGACTGCAGCACCTCGGCGAACCCGGTGCCGCCGTCGGCGAGCGGGACGGTACGCACGTCGTCCGCGGGAGCGGCACGCCGCCACCCGGTCGCGATCGCCTCCGCCGCGTCGCGCGCGCTCAACGTTCCGCCGAAGGAGTCCGGAGCCACGACCACGCGCATGTCGGGCAGGTTAGCCGCGCCCGTACTCTGGGACACGTGAGGTTCCTGCGCCGCTCCGAGAGCACCGACGCCGAGTCCGGCACGCCTACGAACGCGGCAGGCGACACCGCCGTCTCGGACTCCGACGCGGAGGCACGCTCGCGCGCGCGCACCACGCCCGGCAAGGGCCGCGCGACCCCGAAACGCCGCGAGGCCGAAGGCCCCGGCCGTCGCCGCGGACCGGCGCCGCCCCCGCCGCGGACCCAGCGCGAGGCCTCCCGCCTGGCCAAGCAGAACCGCCCGGCCAAGGAGGACCGGCGCAAGGCCGCCGCGGACCGCCGCAGGCGGATGGACGCGGGCGACGACCGGGTGCTGCTCCCCCGCGACCGCGGCCCGGTGCGCGCCCACGTGCGCGACATCGTCGACTCCCGCCCGCACGTGATCGGTCTGTTCCTGCCGCTGGCCGCGCTCGTCGTGATCGCCGCGCTGGTGCAGGTCCCGGCGGTGCAGCAGTACGTCACGCTGTTCACGTTCCTGATGCTCGCCGTGATGCTCGTCGAGGGCACGCTGCTCGGGATGCAGGTGACGCGCAGGGCGCGCGCCAAGTTCCCGGACGAGAAGATCAGCCCGCTGGGTACCGGGTGGTACTCGTTCTCCCGGGCCACCCAGCCCCGCCGGATGCGTGTGCCCAAGCCGAGAGTGGCCCGGGGCGCCCAGGTCTGAGGCGGCCGGTACCGCGAGGTCCGCCAGACGCCGTCGACGGCGGCGGAGCGGGCCTTGGACGGTCGATCGCCGGTCCGGGTGCGAGGGCGTGGAGCGGATCCGCGACGATGGGCCCGTGAGCTCCCCTGCACCGCGGCGCACGCTCGTCCTGGGCGGTACCCGTTCCGGTAAGTCCGGGTACGCCGAGGACCTGCTGCCTGCCGACACCGCCGTCCGCTACGCCGCCACCGCCCGACGCCTGCCCGGCGACGACGAGTGGGAGGCGCGGATCGCCGCGCACCGCGGTCGCCGGCCGGCGACCTGGGTCACCGTCGAGTCCCCGGACCTGGTCGGCGAGCTGTCCGGTCCGGGACCGCTGCTGGTCGACGACCTCGGCACCTGGCTGACCAACGTCCTCGACGACGCCTCGGCCTGGACCGAGCCGACGCTGCCCCCCGCCGTGACCCGTCGGGCCGAGGCCCTCGTCGACGCCGTGCGCCGGACCCGGGGCCGGGTCGTGCTGGTCTCGGCCGAGGTCGGGATGGGCGTCGTCCCGGAGACGCGCTCCGGCAGGGTGTTCCGTGACCAGCTCGGCGCGCTGAACGCCGCGCTGGCCGAGGCCTGCGACGAGACCGTGCTGGTGATCGCCGGTCTCGCGGTGCCGCTCTCGCCGGCCGGTGGCCTCGCCGCCCCCGCTCCCCCGCAGACCGAAGCACCCTCCGCCGGTGCCACGACGCCGGACAACGGCGTCGTCGCCCCCGGCGCGGCCGCCGCGGTCGCGGCCGCCGGGAGCCGCCCGGTCGGCGCACGTCCGGTCATGCCGGCCGCCACCACCTCCGGGCCGGGGGTCGCGACGCGCCCGGCCGAGAGCGCTCCGCGCGAGGCCGATCCGGCCGTCCTCGCCCCGGCCGACTTCGAGCCGCTGCGTCCGCAGCCGGTCACGCGCCCGGACGTCGCCGCGCGGCGGGAGGCCGTGGCCCGGATCTCCGCGCTGGCCGTCCCCGTCGGCGGCCTCGGCGAGCTGGGCGAGCTGGGCGCGTGGCTGGCCGCCTGCCAGGGCGAGTGCCCGCCGCGCCCACCGGTGCAGGCCAGGGTGCTGCTCGTCGCCGACGACCACGGGATCGCCGAGGCCGGGGTCTCGGCCTACCCGTCGGACGCCGGGCGTGCCCGGGCGGCGGCCGCGCTGGCCGGGACGCTGCCGGTGACCATCGCCGCACGCACCGCCGGAGCGGCCGTGCGCACCGTCGACGTGGGGCTCTCGTTCCCGGTCACCGACGGCGACGCCGGCGAGCACGTCGTCGCCCGCGGGTCCGGCCGGATCGACCGGGCCGACGCGCTGACCTCCGAGCAGGCCGAGCGCGCCTACCGCACCGGTCAGCGCCTGGCCGACGAGGAGATCGACGCGGGCGCCGACGTGCTGGTCCCGGCCTCGCTCGCGGTCGGCGCGACCACGCCGGCATCGGTGCTGGTCGCGGCGCTGACCGGAGCCGAGCCGGTCGCCGTGATCGGGCGCGGCAGCGGGATCGACGACAACACCTGGATGCGCAAGGCCGCCGCCGTGCGCGACGCGCTGCGCCGGGCCCGCGAGCACCTGCGCGACCCGCTGGCGCTGCTGCGCACGGTCGGCGGAAGCGACATCGTCGTGATCGCCGGATTCCTCGCCCGGGCCGCGGACCGTCGCGTCCCGGTCGTGCTCGACGGTCTCGTCGTCGGCGCCGCGGCGCTGCTGGCCGAGGAGCTCGCGCCCGGCGCCCGGGAGTGGTGGGTCGCCGCCCAGGGCTCCACGGAGCCGGCGATGACGCTGGTGCTCGAGCATCTGAGCCTGACCCCGGTGCTCGGCCTGGGCCTGCGCACCGACGACGGCACCGCCGGTGTCGCGGTGCTGCCGCTGCTGGTCACCGCCGCCCGCCTGATCGCCGAGACCGGGACCGCCGTCGACACCGGGATCGTCCCGCTCGGGGCCGGCTGAGTGGACGGGCCGACCCCGCCCGGGCGCTCGTTCGCCGCCGGGCCGCTGCTGGCGGTGAGCTGGCTGACGGTGCTCCCGGCGCGCGTGCGCACCGGCGACGACGGGTCGCTGCCCGCCGGCGCCCCGGCGTCGGCGCTGCGCTGGGCACCGGTCGTCGGGGCCGCGCTCGGCCTCGCCGGCGGCGGGCTGCTGCTGGGCCTGTCCGCGGCGAGCGTGTCACCGGTCGTGGCGGGGCTGCTGGTGGTCGGGTTCTGGGCGCTGGTCACCCGCGGCATGCACCTCGACGGGCTGGCCGACACCGCGGACGGCCTCGGCAGCTACGGGCCCCCCGAGCGGGCCCTGCGGATCATGGCCGACGGCGGGGCCGGGCCGTTCGCCGTCGTCACCCTGATCGTGGTGCTGGGCGCGCAGGCGGGGGCGCTGGCCCAGCTGGCGGCCGCGGGCCCGGTCCCGGTGCTGACCGGGTGCGCGCTCGCCGCGGCGACCGGGCGGGCCGGGTTCTGCTGGGTCGCCCGGCGCGGTGTCGCCGCGGCCCGGCCGGGGGGCCTGGGCGCGACGGTGGCCGGTTCGCAACCGGCGTGGGTGGCGCCCCTGTGGTGGCTGGCGCTCGCCGCGGCCGCCGCGCCGCTGCTCACCGCGCCGATCACCGGCGGGTCCGCCCACCACGTCACGACGGCGTTCTCCGCGTCGGCGGGGGTGGCGCTGGCGGCGCTGCTGGTCGTCGGGCTGGCCGCGCACACCCGTCGCCGGTTCG
>NZ_JADQDD010000420.1 GCF_019263595.1 Pseudonocardia sp. KRD291
GGGTACGGCGCAGCGCGGTGAGGTGCCCGCCCACCCCGAGCGCCGCGCCCAGGTCGCGGGCCAGCGCCCGGACGTAGGTGCCCGACGTGCAGTCCACGACGACGTCGAGGTCGGTGACGCCGTCGCCGCGGCGCAGGCCGGTGAGTCCGAACGCCGACACCGTCACCGGACGGGCCGCGAGCACCACGTCCTCACCGTCGCGCACGCGTTGGTAGGCGCGCTTGCCGTCGATCTTGATGGCGCTGACCGAGCTGGGCACCTGCTCGATGTCACCGGTGAGCGCGGCCATCCCGGCGCGGACCGCGTCCTCGTCCACATCGGAGGCGTCGACGTCGGTGACGGTCTCGCCCTGGGCGTCGTCGGTGCTCGTGACGCGCCCGAGCCGGATCGTGGCGGTGTAGGCCTTGGTGTCGAGCGAGAGGTGCCCGAGCAGCTTCGTGGCCCGCTCGATGCCGACCACCAGCACGCCGGTGGCCATCGGGTCCAGCGTCCCGGCGTGGCCGACCTTGCGGGTGCCCATGATGCGGCGCAGCATCCCGACGACGTCGTGCGAGGTCGGGCCCGACCCCTTGTCGACGATCACGAGTCCGGGCGGCGGTGGGGTACGGGACGCGGGCACGGGCGCCGATCCTGCCAGCCCGCCCAAGGAGTCAGCGGGCCAGGCGGTAGCCGACGCCGCGGACGGTGGCGACGACCTCGCGGGCGCCGAGCTTGGAGCGCAACGACGCGACGTGCGCCTCCAGGGTGCGTGCGGTGGAGGCGTCGGCGGTGCCCCAGACCTGTTCGAGGAGCTCGGCCCGTTCGATCACCGCGCCCTCCCGGCGGGCCAGGGCAGCGAGCAGGTCGAACTCCTTGCGGGTCAGCGCGACGGTCGCGCCGCCCGCGGTGACCACGCGCCGGTCCAGGTCCACCTCGACGTCCCCGACGGCCACGACCGCGGCCACCGCGGACCCGGTGCTGCGCCGCAGGACGGCCTCGATCCGGGCCAGCAGCTCCTCGGTGGAGACCGGCTTGACCAGGTAGTCGTCGGCGCCGCTGCGCAGGCCCTGCACCCGCGCGGCGACGTCGCCGCGGCCGGTGATGGCCAGGATCGGCACCCGGGAACGCTCCCGGATCTCGCGGCAGACGCCGAGCCCGTCGCGGTCGGGAAGGCCCATGTCCAGCAGCACGACGTCCGGCTCGTCGGCCAGCGCGGTCAGTGCCTCGGCGCCGCTGCCGACCCGGCGCGCGGTGTAGCCGGCCGCGGCCAGGGTGCGCCGCAGCGCGTCCCCGAGCACGTCGTCGTCCTCGACCAGCAGCACCCGCACGGGTACACCGTAGTGACCCGTGCGACTCCCCCGTTCCTCAAGAGTCCCTCAATTCCGGTCGACCCGCCGTTGACCACCCGGCACCCGGGCCTCCTTACTGTGCGCACAGACACGTCGAGGAGGACGGACATGGCCGAGGCCGCCAGCACCGCCGCTGACACGGGAAGCACAGCCCCGCCGCGGAAGAAGAAGAAGTTCTACAGCCAGCTCTGGTTCTGGGTGCTCATCGGCATCGTCGCGGGCATCGGGGTGGGCCTGGCCGCGCCGGACTTCGCCAAGGAGCTCAAGTGGCTGGCCGACGCGTTCGTGCAGATGATCAAGGTGATCATCGGCCCGGTCATCTTCTGCACCGTGATCGTCGGCATCGCCTCGCTGGGCAACCTGGCCCGCGCCGGCGGCCTCGCGCTGCGGGCGCTGGGCTACTTCCTGGTGATGACCGTGGTCGCGCTGGCGCTCGGCCTGCTCGCGGGCAACCTGTTCACCCCCGGCCTCGGTTTCGAGGGCCAGCCCGACCCGAGCCAGATCGCGGACGCCCAGGAGAGCCTCGGCACCGCGAGCGGTGAGTCCGGCGTGGTCGGGTTCATCCAGGACAGCCTGCTGCCCTCGAGCTTCCTCGGCCCGTTCGTGGACAACTCGGTCCTGCAGGTGCTGGTGCTGGCGATCCTCAGCGCCTGCGCGATCAGCGGCCTGAACACGACCATGCGCACCCGCATCGTGAGCAGCATCGAGTCCATCGCCCAGGTCATCTTCGGCATCATCAAGCTGATCATGTGGGCGGCCCCGGTCGCCGCGTTCGGCGGCATGGCCTACACCGTCGGCGCGTTCGGGGTCGAGTCGCTGCGCAACCTCGGCCTGCTGATGGCCGTGTTCTGGGGCACCTGCCTGGTGTTCATCCTGGGCGTGCTCGGCCTGGTGTCCTGGCTCTCCGGGTTCAACATCCTCAAGGTGATCCGGCTGGTCAAGGACGAGCTGCTGATCATCGTCGGCACCTCGTCGTCGGAGTCGGTGCTGCCGCGTCTGCTCACCAAGCTGCAGGCGGCCGGGGCGTCCAAGCAGACCGTCGGGATGGTCATCCCGACCGGGTACTCGTTCAACCTCGACGGCACCTGCATCTACCTGACCCTGGGTGCGCTGTTCATCATCCAGGCCGGCGGCGAGAACCTGCCGATCGGCGCGCAGATCGGCCTGGCCGTGCTGATGGTGCTGACGTCCAAGGGCGCGGCCGGCGTCACCGGCGCCGGGCTGGTCACCCTGGCCGCGTCGCTGCAGGCCTTCGGCGGGGAGTTCTTCACCCCGGAGGCGATCGTCGTCGGGCTCGCGCTGATCGTCGGCATCGACCGCGTGATGAGCGAGGGCCGGGCGCTGACCAACATGATCGGCAACGTCGTCGCCACCTTCGTCGTCGCCCGCTGGAACGGCGAGCTCGACCGCGAGCGGCTGCGCGCCGTGCTGAACGACCCGAGGCTCGTCGAGTCGGCGATGGACGCCGAGCACGGCGGCGCCCCGGTCGAGGAGGCCACGGAGGAGGAGAAGAAGTCCGACCGCGCCGCGGAGCCGGTCGGCAGCTCCGCCTGAGGATCGCCCACCACCGGACACACGACGGCCGGGTCGCCCACCGCGGGCCCGGCCGTCGTCGTCTCCGGCTTCGCTACGAACGCCACCTCCGTCGCGTTCGCCGGAACGAACGCCACGATCGTCGCGTCGGGGCGGGCACGGGAGCGCGATGACAGGCCCGCAGAACATCCGGTGGGCCCGCCTGCAGTGGGACAGTGTCGCGGTGGCACGGGTAGGGCGGGTTCCCCAGCGGCGGTCCCGGCTGGTGCGCCGGTTGCTGGCGCTGCAGCTGGTCACCGTGCTGCTCACGGTCGGCGGGCTGGCCGCGCTCGGGGTCTGGGGCGCGCAGCGGATCGAGTTCGACTCCGCGGGGCGCCTCACCGGGGCCACCGCGGCGGCGCTGGCCGGGGACCCGGACGTCGTCGACGCGCTGGCCGGCGGCGGTGACGTCGCCACGCTCTCGGCGCGGATGCAGCCGCTGGCCGAGCGGGTGCGGGCCGCCTCCGGGACGGGTTTCATCGTGGTCATGAACCCGGCCGGGCGTCGCTACAGCCACGCCGAACCCGACCGGATCGGCGACATCTACCAGGGCACGCTGGGCCCCGCGCTGGCCGGGCAGCCGCTGACCGAGATCTACACCGGGACGCTGGGACCCTCGGTCCGCACGGTGGTGCCGGTGTTCTCCGGCGGGCGCGTCGTCGGGGCGGTGTCGGTCGGGGTGCTGCAGACCCGGGTCAGCGACCTCGCGTTGCGGTACCTGCCCGAGATCGTCGGTGCGGCCGCCGTCGCGCTCGTGCTCGGCGCCGGGCTGGCCTGGGCGGTCGCGCGGCGGCTGCGCCGCCAGACGCTCGGCCTCGAACCCGACGAGATCACCGCCGCCTACACCCACCACGACGCCGTGCTGCACGCCGTCGGCGAGGGCCTGCTCGTCGTCGACTCCGACGGG
>NZ_JADQDD010000421.1 GCF_019263595.1 Pseudonocardia sp. KRD291
GCGGGCGCTCGAACCGGACGCGGGCGGAGCGGCCGTTGAGCTCCAGGGTCGCGATCAGGTTCCCGAACAGCGGCCCGGCGCACTTCTCCCAGGCCACCCCGGCCCGCTCGGCTCCGGTGTCGCGCGCCCACCGCGTGCTGGCGCGGGCCAGCAGCCGCGACCACGTGACGCTGAACAGCACCCGCATGAACCCCGGGACGATGTTGTGCACCGGTGAGCAGGTCAGCTGGTACACCCCGGTCGCACCGGGCTCGTGCCGGTGCACGAACGCGCGCGCGGCGTAGCTGTGGTGCACGTCGCCGGACAGCACGGTCGCGGTGGCCGGTGCGACCCGCCCGGTGTGCGCCCGGCCGATGTCGCGGAGCAGGTCGGCGAGCCGGTTGAAGGAGTGCCCGAACGCGGGCCAGTGCTCCATGTCGGCCGTCTGCCGCAGCCACTCGGCGGAGCGCGCGAGCCGGCCGCCGGAGTTGCCGGCCTTCTCGGTCGCGGCCTGCAGGTCGGAGATCACCTGCGGCAGCAGCCACGGGATCGAGGTGCCGATCATGACGTGGTCGACCTCGCCGGGGGCCAGCGCCCGCTCGGTGATCCAGTCGAACTCGGCGTCGGAGACGAGCTTGCGCGGCAGCGACTCGACGATCCGGCCGTTCCGGGAGTCGATCACGATCAGCCGGCTGCGCCCGAGCTCCCAGCAGAAGCTGAACCGCACGTCCTTGTGCGCGTCGGCACCGGTGCCGACCTCGGCGTCGGCGCGGTCGGCCATCTCGACCAGCAGTGGCCAGACGTCGCCATCGGCCGCCTGCACGCGCTGCCACGTCGTGTCGGCGGCGAGCTCGGCGGGGGACAGGTTGCCCAGGTGCTGGTGCACCCAGTACGCGGCCAGCCCGGCCTGGATGCGGTCGCGCCACCAGTGCGTCTGCGCCATCGTCGCGCGCCACTGCGCCGAGGTGTTCCAGTCGTCGCGGACGTCGTGGTCATCGAAGATCATCGCGGTCGGGACGGTGGAGAGCATCCAGCGCACCTCCGGGTCCGACCAGCTGTCGCGGTAGAGCCCGGAGTACTCGTCGAAGCCGACGATCTCGTCGTCCGGCCACTCCTGCGGCCGTTCCGCGCGTCCGGCGATCCGGCGCCGGCTCTGCGGGGTCAGCTCGTCGGCGTAGACCTGGTCGCCGAGCAGCAGCAGCACCGTCGGCCACTGCGCCGGGTCCAGCGTGGCCATCCGGGTGGCGTAGGCGTCGAGCGCGTCGAGCCCGAATTGCCGGGCGAGCTTCGGGTCGGCCAGCTTCACGTAGCGGCACGACCCGAACACCACGCGCTGGTGGTCGTCGGTCGCCGGTCCGCGGGTGGAGATGACGCTTCCCGGGAACGGCGAGTTCGGCAGTGGCCAGACCTGCTCGCCGTCGACGTGCACCTCGTAGGGCGTGCGGGTGTCCGGCGCCAGCCCCGTGACCTCGACGATCGCGTAGTGCAGCCCGCTGACCTCGAACGTGTCGGCGCCGCAGCCCAGCACCTCGACCCGCGCCCTCCGGTCCACCTGCACCCAGACCAGGGCGGATGTCTCGTCGACGTGGCGCAGCAACGGGCCGAGCAGGAGTGTCACCGGACCCACTCTATGGGGTGGGTTCCGGTCGGTGGCCCTGGTGCTCGCCCGCGTCCTCCAGCGCCAGCAGCGCGGCCCCGATCTTGCCCGCGTCGCCGCCGAAGGTGGCCGGCACGATCGGCGGGATCGGACGGGCGCTCGGGGCGTAGGCGAACTCGCGGGCGGCCCGCCGGGTCGGCGCCAGCAGCAGCTCGCCGGCGTCGACGAGACCACCGCCGATCACCACCGCCTCCAGCTCGAAGATCGCGTTCATCGACGCGATGCCGATGCCCAGCGACCGTCCGAGCCGCGCGAACAGCGACGCCGCCGTCCGGTCCCCGGCCATCGCGGCCGTCGTCACGATCTGGCCGGTGACCTCCGCGCCCGACTCCGCGGCCAGCGTCGCGATCATCCCGGCCGGATCGCCGGCGGCGGCGCTGCGGCCCATCCGGGTCAGCGCGGTACCCGAGGCCAGAGCCTCCAGGCAGCCGAAGTTGCCGCAGCCGCACTGCGGGCCGTCCGGGTTGACGTTCATGTGCCCGATCTCGGCGCCGAGGCCGTGCGGGCCGCGGTAGATGCGCCCGTCGAGCACGATCCCGCTCCCGACGCCGGTGCCGACGGTCACCAGGATCATGTGGTCGTACCGGACGTCGCCGAGCCGGGCCTCGGCCAGCCCGGCCACGTTCGCGTCGTTGTCCACCACGGCCGGCAGGCCGGTCGCCCGTTCCAGCTCGGCCCGGACGTTCCAGTCGCGGTACTCGTTGTTCGGGGCCCAGCGGATCCGGCCGGTCGGCCACTCCACGGTGCCCGCCGCACCGACGCCGACCGCGGCCACCGCGTCGTCGTCCTTGCGCAGCTCGTCGACCATCTCCAGGAGCAGCGCGGTCATCGTCGCCGAGTCCGATGTTTCCGGGGTCCGGCGGAGTGTCTCCGCCGAAACTGTGCCATCCTCGGCCACGATCGCCCCCGCAACCTTCGTACCCCCAATGTCGAGCCCGATCGCCCGTCGTCCGTTCGTCACCCGCGCACTATTGCGACCTCACCGCCGCGATGCCAACTGCCGCGGGGGTTTGCGGTCCGTCGGATCGGGGAAAGGTGATCCATGCCAGTCTTGCGCCGAGTCGCCCGACCCATGCTTGCCGCCATCTTCATCACCGGCGGCATCAACGCTCTTCGGTCCCCCGGTGACCACGCCCAGGCCGCCAAGCCGTTGCTGGACCAGGCCGCGCCCGCGGTCGACCGCATCGTCGAGGCGGCTCCGATCGACCGTCGCCCGGACGACGAGACGCTGATCAAGATCGACGCCGGGGTGAAGATCGCCGCCGGGTCGCTGCTCGCGATCGGCAAGGCACCGCGCCTGGCCTCGACCGCGCTGGCGGCCTCCCTGATCCCGACCACCCTGGCCGGGCACCGCTTCTGGGAGGAGACCGACCCGGAGACGCGTGCCGCGCAGCAGATCCACTTCTTCAAGAACGTGGGCCTGCTCGGCGGTCTGCTGATCGCCGCGTCCGACACCCACGGCAAGCCCTCGGCCGCGTGGCGGACCCGCAAGGCCGCCGAGCAGGCGCAGAAGAAGCTCTCCGGTGCGGGTGGTTCCGACTCCGCCGAGCGCTTCGCCGCCGGTCTGACCGGAGCAGGCACCTCGATCGCCGCCGCGGCCTCGACCGCCGGGACGGCGCTGGGCGAGCGTGCCCACGAGGCGTCGGAGAAGTTCTCCGAGGCCGTCGCCGAGCACGGCCCCACCGTGCGCGAGCGGGCCGCCGAGCTGAGCGGCCTGGCCTCCGAGCGGGCGGCGACGCTGGGCACCGCGGTGTCCGCGCGGGCCTCGGACCTGTCCGGCGAGCTCTCCGCCCGCGCCGAGAAGGCCGCCAAGCAGGCGCAGCGCAACGCCGAGCTGGCCGAGAAGCGCGGCGCCAAGCTGCAGAAGGCCGTGGACCGTCGCGGCGCGCAGTGGCAGAAGGCCGCCGGGCGCAGCGGCGACAAGTGGATCAAGGCCGCCGAGAAGCGCCGCGCCGAGTGGGAGAAGCAGGCCCAGAAGGCCGCCCGCAAGGCCGAGAAGAGGGCCCCGGAGTACGCCGACCGGCTCTCCACCCTGGCCACGCAGGCCCAGGCGCAGGCCGCGAAGTTCGGCTCCGACGTCGCGGGCCGGGCCTCCGGCGTCAGCGCCGAGGCGGCCAAGGCCGCCAAGGGCGCCGCGAAGGACGCGAAGAAGCGCGCCAAGTCCGTC
>NZ_JADQDD010000422.1 GCF_019263595.1 Pseudonocardia sp. KRD291
ACACGGCGTGGGTGCGCAACACCGCGATCGAGCGCTACGTCGAACAGCGGGGGCTGGCCGTGGTGATGCCGCAGGTGCACCGCAGCTTCTACCTCGACCAGGCCTACGGCGGGCGCTACCGCACGTACCTGACCGAGGAGCTGCCGCAGGTCGTGGACCGGTTCTTCCGGGTCTCGCAGCGGCGCGAGGACACGTTCGTCGCGGGGCTGTCGATGGGCGGCTACGGCGCGCTGACCTGGGCCCTGACCGACCCGGGACGGTTCGCCGCGGCGGCCAGCCTGTCCGGCGCGCTGAACGTCGCGGCGCTCGCGGCGGGCCCGGCCCGCGAGGAGGACCCGCGGATGTGGGAGCGCATCGCCGACGGCGCGGACCTCGCCGGCACCGACGCCGACCCGTTCGCGCTGCTGGCCCGCGCCGACCCGGCGACCGCGCCCCCGATGTACCTGTGCTGCGGCACCGAGGACCCGCTGTTCGAGGGCAGCCTGCGGTTCGCGGAGCGGGCCTCGGCCGCGGGGCTGTCGGTGACCAGCACCTTCACCCGCGGCGGGCACGAGTGGGGCTACTGGGACGCGCGGATCCGCGACGTGCTCGACTGGCTGCCCCTGACCGGGTGACGCACCGGCCGGGGCCGGCGGGATGAGGCGCAGCCGGGGACCGGTGGTACCAGGACGGGCGCGGCCGGACGCGCCATGCTGGAGCCCATGGACCGGGACGAGCTGGGCACGATGCTGCGGACGTGGCGGGAGCGGGTGCACCCCGCCGACGTCGGGCTGCCGGCCGGGGCCCGCCGGCGCACCCCCGGGCTGCGGCGGGAGGAGGTCGCCGGGCTGGCCGGGATGAGCGTCGACTACCTGAGCCGGCTCGAGCAGGGCCGCGGCCCGCACCCGTCGGAGGCGGTGCTCGGGGCGATGGCCCGCGCGTTGCGCCTGGAGACGCCCGAGCGCGACCACCTGTTCCACCTGGCCGGCGTCGCGCCACCGACCCCGGGGCAGATCGGCACGGCGGTCCGGCCCAGCGTGCTGCGGCTGATCGACCGGTTCGCCGACCTGCCCGCGGTGCTGCTCAACGTCCGTCGCGACGTGCTGGCCTGGAACCCGATGGCGGCCGCCCTGTTCGGCGACTTCTCCGCCGACCCGCCCGCCCGGCGCAACCTCCTGCGCAGCCGGTTCCTCACCGGCGACAGCCGGATGGTCGCGCACACCGCCGAGGACCGGGCACGGCTGGACCGCTCGATGATCGGGGACCTGCGCGGCACCGTCGCCCGCTACCCGCAGGACCAGGCCCTGCGCCGCCTGGTCGCCGACCTGTGCGCGGGCAGCGAGACGTTCGCCCGGATCTGGGCCGAGCGCGAGGTGATCGCGCACCACGGCGACCGCAAGACGTTCGCCCACCCCCAGGTCGGCGAGCTGACCCTGGACTGCGACGCGCTGCACGTCTCGGCCGACGACCAGACCCTGCTCGTCTACTCCGCCGCCCCGGGCAGCCCGGCGGCCGACGGGCTGTCGCTGCTGCGCGTGGTCGGGACCCAGGAGCTCCGGACCGGCTCCTGAGCACTCCGCACACGTCTCCGGAATACCCTAGGGGGGTACCTTCGTTGCCGGGAATGGCAACGAAGACGAGACGACGGCGAGGCGACCGATGCGCGCGACACCGACGGCACCCGGGACCGGGCACCCGACCGAGGAGCACCCGACCGACGACCACGGTCACGACGACCACGGGGCCCACGGAGGGCATGGAGGCCACGGCGACCACGCGGCGCAGTTCCGGGACCGCTTCTGGTGGACGCTCGCGCTGTCGGTCCCGGTCGTCGTGTTCAGCCCGATGGTCGGGAGCCTGCTCGGCTACACCCCGCCGCCCTGGTCGACGTGGGTCCCGCCGCTGCTCGGCACGGTCGTGTTCGCCTGGGGCGGCGCCCCGTTCCTGACCGGGGCGCTGTCCGAGATCCGCGCGCGCCGGCCCGGGATGATGCTGCTGATCGGGCTGGCGATCTCGGTCGCGTTCGTGGCGAGCCTGCTGACCTCGCTCGGCGTCGCCGGGCTGATGCTGGACTTCTGGTGGGAGCTCGCGCTCCTCGTCGTGATCATGCTGCTCGGGCACTGGCTGGAGATGCGCGCGCTCGGGCAGGCCTCCGGGGCACTGGACGCGCTGGCCGCACTGCTTCCCGACGTCGCGGAACGGGTCGGGCCGGACGGCTCCGTGTCCGCCGTGACGCCGGCCGACCTCGCCGAGGGCGACACCGTGCTGGTCCGCTCCGGCGGGCGCGTCCCCGCCGACGGCACCGTGGTCGACGGCGCCGCCGAGGTCGACGAGTCGATGATCACCGGGGAGTCCCGGACCGTCTCCCGGGCCGTCGGCGACCGGGTGGTGGCCGGGACGGTGGCGACCGACTCGGCGCTGCGGGTGCGGGTCACCGCCGTCGGCGAGGGCACGACACTGGCCGGCATCCGCCGCCTCGTCGAGCAGGCGCAGGCGTCGCGGTCGCGGGCCCAGGCACTGGCCGACCGGGCCGCGGCGCTGCTGTTCTGGTTCTCCACCGGCGCCGCGGTCGTGACGTTCGCCGTCTGGACGGCACTCGGCGACCTGACCGGTGCCGTCGAGCGCACCGTCACCGTCCTGGTGATCGCCTGCCCGCACGCACTGGGACTGGCGATCCCGCTCGTCATCGCGATCTCGACGGCCCGCGCCGCCCGCGCCGGCGTCCTGGTCACCGACCGGCTCGCGCTCGAGCGGATGCGCCGGGTGGACACGGTCCTGTTCGACAAGACCGGCACGCTGACCACCGGCGCACCGGCCGTCGTCGGGACGGCCGGCGATCCGGACACGCTCGCACTGGCGGCCGCCGTCGAGGCCGACAGCGAGCACCCGCTGGCCCGCGCCGTCGTCGCGGCCGCGGGCTCCACAGGGGGCCCCGGGACCGCCGGGCGGGCGGACGGGTTCCGGTCGCTGACCGGGCGCGGGGTGCGCGCCACCGTCGACGGCGCCGACGTCGCGGTGGGCGGACCGGCGCTGCTGCGCGAGCTGGGGCTGTCCTCGCCCGCCGCGATCGCGGACGAGACCGGCCGCTGGGACGCGGACGGGTCGACCGTGCTGCACGTCGTGCGCGACGGCGCGGTGATCGGCGCGCTGGCCCTGGCCGACCGGGTCCGCCCGGAGTCCCGCGACGCCGTCGCCGCGCTGCACGCCCGCGGCGTCCGCGCCGTCATGCTCACCGGGGACGCGCGGCCGGTCGCCGAGGCCGTCGCCCGCGACGTCGGCGTCGACGAGGTGTTCGCCGAGGTCCTGCCGCAGGACAAGGACGACGCGGTCGCCCGACTGCAGTCGCGCGGCGCGACCGTGGCGATGGTCGGTGACGGCGTCAACGACGCGCCCGCGCTGGCCCGCGCGGACGTCGGGATCGCGATCGGCGCCGGCACCGACGTGGCGATCTCCTCGGCGGGCGTCGTGCTGGCCTCGGACGACCCCCGCGCCGTCCTCTCGGTGATCGCGCTGTCCCGCGCCGGGCACCGCAGGAGCGTGCAGAACCTGTGGTGGGCCGCCGGGTACAACCTGGTGTCGGTCCCGCTGGCCGCGGGGGTGCTCGCTCCGGTCGGGTTCGTGCTGCCGATGGCCGTGGGGGCGGTGCTGATGAGCCTGTCCACGATCGTCGTCGCCGCGAACGCGCAGCTGCTGCGCCGGGTCGAGCTGCGACCGGAGGTGCTGGCCCGGAGGTCCTGACCGACCCCGGAACCAGGCTGTGGGGTCAGGCGCCCGGGGTCAGGCGCCCGGGGTCAGGGG
>NZ_JADQDD010000423.1 GCF_019263595.1 Pseudonocardia sp. KRD291
CCGGGTGGCCCCTCGATCGGCCGGCGTGCCGCGATCGCCGGGGCCGGGGTGGCGGCGGTCGGCCTCGTCGCCGCATGCAGCTCGGGCGGCTCCGACGACCCCGCGGCCGGCGGACAGCCCGGCGGCGGTTCCGGCGGCGGTTCCGGCGGCGGTGACCTGCCCGAGGGCGCGCCCGGCACCGTGCTCGGGCCGGCCTCGTCGGTGCCCGTGGGCGGCGGGGCCGTGTTCGCCGACCAGCAGGTCGTGGTGACCCAGCCCGCCGCCGGAACGTTCCAGGGCCTGTCCGCGGTGTGCCCGCACCAGGGCTGCCAGGTCAACGCCGTCCGGGACGGCGCGGTGATCTGCCCGTGCCACGGCAGCCGGTTCGGTCTCGACGGCGCCGTCCTGGAAGGACCCGCGACGACCCCGCTGGCCCGCCGCGCCGTCACGGTGAACGGTCAGAACGTCACGCTGGCCTGAACGACGCGCCCCGGGCGACGGCGCCCGCTCGGAACGGCGATACCGGCTCAGGGCAGCAGTACCGACTCCGGGCGGCGACGGGTGTGCACCCGGTACCCGACCCGGATCGTCAGGGCGGGCACGTCGTCCACGGCGCGGGCGGCGGTCGCCCGCGAGAACTCGATCCGCAGCACGTCCTCCAGGGTGGCGCGGTCGGCGAACCGCCAGGTCGAGACGACCCGGCGCTGTGCGAACCCCTGCCGGGCGAAGAACCGTTCCACCGCGGGCGCGTCGTAGCGCGGCAGGTCCTGGCGCAGCCACGTGCCGTAGGGGCGCGAGTCGAAGTCCAGGTCGATCACGACCAGGGTGCCGCCGGGACGCAGCACCCGGTCCGCCTCGGCGAGCCCGGGCTCGCAGCCGGGGCCGAAGAAGTAGGCCGTGCGGGCGTGCACCAGGTCGGCCGAGGCGTCCGGCAGGGGCAGGTCCTCCGCGCCCCCGTGCAGCAGCCGCACCCGGTCGCCGTCGCGGTGCCGCTGTCCGCGCTCGACCAGCGGCGGGTGCGGCTCGACCCCGACGACGGTCGCGGCCTCGGCGGCGAAGTGCGGCAGGTGGAACCCGTCGCCGCACCCGACGTCGACGACGTCGGCACCCGCCCAGCCACCGGTGGCCTCCCACAGGGCCGCCCACAGCGCGCCGTCGGCGTCCTGGGCGGCGTTCTCCGCCGCGTACACCTCGGGCCAGTTCCAGATGTTCGGGCTGGGGATGGTCGGGCCGGTGCGGCGCCGGCCGCCGAACCCCCGGTAGGTCCGGACCACGGCGTCAGACGGGGACGATCAGGCCGAGCACGGCCCACGCCACGAACGCGGCCGGCAGCAGCGAGTCCATCCGGTCCATCAGACCGCCGTGCCCGGGCAGGATCGTGCCCATGTCCTTGACCCCGAGGTCGCGCTTGACCAGCGACTCCACCAGGTCGCCGAGGGTCGCGGTGCACACCAGCAGCGCCCCGGTCAGCGCACCGAAGTACCAGGGCCCGCCGAGCAGCAGCGTCACGCACAGCCCACCGGCGACCATCCCGGCGATCTGCGACCCGGCGAAGCCCTCCCAGGACTTCTTCGGGCTGATCGTCGGGGCCATCGGGTGCCGGCCGGCGACCACACCTGCGGCGTAGCCGCCGACGTCCGAGGCGACCACGCACAGCATGAACGTCAGCACCCGGCCGACGCCGTCCGGTGCGACGGTCATCAGCACCGCGAACGCCACCAGCAGCGGGACGTAGGCGGCGACGAACAGCGACGCGCTCATGTCCCGCAGGAAGTGCGCCGCACCGGCCCGCATCCGCCAGAGCAGGCAGCCCAGCACGGTCGCGGCGAACGCGACCACCATCCCGCGCAGGCCGAACGGCCAGGCCGACCACACGATCGCCTGACCACCGACGAGCAGGACCGGCAGCGTCACCCGGATGTCGGCGCCGCGGCGCAGGGCGCCGGACAGCTCCCAGGTCGCGATCGCCGCGCACACCGCGAGCACCCCGACGAAGACCTGCGCCACGATCAGCAGGCTGGCCAGGATGACCGCGCCCATGGCGACGCCGACGCCGATCGCGGCGACCAGGTTGCGTCCCAGCCGGGCCCGCTTCGACGGCTGCGCCGCGCCGTCGGGCGTCGCCGGCACGCCCGGCGGACCCGCACCGGGGAGGTCGGAGGTCACCGGGACGGCGGCAGCGGCGTCGTGGGAGGAGGTCACAGGGTCAGACCTCGAGGAGTTCGGATTCCTTGTTCTTGACCAGGTCGTCGATCTGGGCGACGTAGCGGTCGGTGACGCCCTGCAGCTCCTTCTCGGCGCGGCCGACCTCGTCCTCGCCGGCCTCGCCGTCCTTCTGGATCCGCTGCAGCTCGTCCATCGCCTTGCGGCGCAGGCCGCGCAGCACGACGCGGGCGTCCTCGCCCTTGCCGCGCGCGACCTTCACCATCTCCTTGCGGCGCTCCTCGGACAGCTGCGGGATGACCACGCGGATGATCTGTCCGTCGTTGGAGGGGTTGACGCCCAGGTCGGAGTCCCGGATCGCCTTCTCCATCTGCTTGAGCTGGCTGGCGTCGTAGGGCTTGATGACCGCCATCCGGGCCTCCGGGACCGAGACCGAGGCGAGCTGGTTGAGCGGGGTGTAGGCGCCGTAGTAGTCGACCACCACCCGGGAGAACATCGACGGGGTCGCGCGCCCGGTGCGCACGGACGACAGGTCGTCCTTGGCCACCGTGACGGCCTTCTCCATCTTCTCCTCGGCGTCGAAGAGGGTTTCCTCGATCACGGTATGTCCCCGTCCGTCTCTGTGGTCCACCTGCACACGCGGGCGGTTCCCCGCGCCGCGTGCGCACCGATCCTCTCACTCCGGCCGGCCCGGTGCGGTGCCCGTCCGATCGGGGGCACCGCACCGGGTGACCGGCGGGCCGGGAGGAGCACCGGGCGGGATCGCCGCCCGGC
Organism: Pseudonocardia sp. KRD291; assembly: GCF_019263595.1. Lineage (GTDB taxonomy): Bacteria > Actinomycetota > Actinomycetes > Mycobacteriales > Pseudonocardiaceae > Pseudonocardia. The sequence continues at coordinate 2,917 of NZ_JADQDD010000423.1, forward strand.
GTGTCCCGGCCGTCACAGGGCTCAGCCCTGGCCGACCTCGAAACGCACGAAGTCCTTCACCGTCACGCCCGCCTCGTCCAGCAGCGCCTTGACGGTCTTCTTCGGGTCCTGCACGGACGGCTGCTCGAGCAGCACGACGTCCTTGTAGAAGCCGTTCACCCGGCCGTCGACGATGCGGGGCAGCACCTGCTCGGGCTTGCCCTCCTCGCGGGCCGTCGCCTCGGCGATGCGCTTCTCGTTGTCGACGATGTCCGACGGGACCTGGTCACGCGTGGTGTAGCGCGGGCTCGCGGCGGCGATGTGCATCGCGGTGCCGCGGGCGGTCTCGTCGTCGCCACCCTCGTAGCTGACCAGCGCGCCGATCACCGGCGGCAGGTCGGTGGCCCGCTTGTGCAGGTAGACCGCGACCGGGCCGTCGACGTGGATGTAGCGCTTGAGCTGCAGCTTCTCGCCGATCCGCGCCGACAGCCCCTGAATCGCGTCCTCCACCGTGCCGTCGTCCATCTTCGCGCTGCGCAGCGCGTCGACGTCGGCGGGCTTCTGGTCGACCGCGGTCTGCAGGATCTGGTCGGCGAGGGAGAGGAAGTCGTCGCTCTTGGCCACGAAGTCGGTCTCGCAGTTCAGCTCGACCATGGTGCCGCCGGAGGCGACGACCAGGCCGTTGGACGTGGTGCGCTCGGCGCGCTTGTCCACGTCCTTCGCGCCCTTGATGCGGAGCAGCTCGACGGCCTTGTCGAAGTCACCCTCGGACTCCTCGAGGGCCTTCTTGCAGTCCATCATCCCGGAACCGGTGAGGTCGCGGAGCTTCTTGACGTCCGCGGCGGTGTAGTTCGCCATCTCGGTGTCTCTTCGT
>NZ_JADQDD010000424.1 GCF_019263595.1 Pseudonocardia sp. KRD291
GTCGCCGCCGGGGTCGCCGGCGCCGTCCATACCGCCGCCGTCCAGCGCGGCGCCGTCGGAGAACCCGTCGGCGTAGGCCGCGCCGGACATGCCGGAGAACAGCGACGTGAACAGCAGCGCCGACCCGACGCCCCACGCACCGGCCACCAGCGCCGGCTTCCACCAGGGCTCGGAGTACCAGCCGCGCGGCACCGGGCGTCCGGCCACGGTCCCGCCGGGATAGAAGTGGCTGTTGCGGTCCGAGGGTTCCGGCGATGCCCCGTAGGAGCGGCCCTCGACCTCGACCTCACGGTTCTCGGTGACCGCACCGGCCCTGGCCTGCCCGGGCAGCGGGGGCAGCTCCGGACCCGGGTCCATGCCCATCGCGGTCCGCGCGGCCCGCACGTAGTAGAGACCCTCGTAGGCGGTCTCGGTGACCTGGCGGGTCTGGACGGTGGTCCGGGCCTGCTCCATCTGCGACCCGGCCGCGGTGAACCGCTCGGACGCGTCCGCCAGAGCCTGCTTCGACGCGTCGTCGGTGCCGTTCAGCGCGTAGACCTGCCCGCCGAGGCGCTCCACCCAGCGACGCGCCTCGGACTTCGCGTCCTCGAGCTCGTTCGTCTTCTCCGCGCTGCGCTGGCGCACCAGCCAGACGACGCCGGCGACCACGGCCACCAGCACGATCAGAGTCAGCAGGTTTCCGACCATCGTTCATCACGCTCCCACCCTGGTAACGGACGGGAGCGTGACCGAAGTTCCCTACTTGACGACGTTGACCAGACGCCCCGGCACGACGATGACCTTGCGCGGCTCCGCGCCGCCCAGCTCCGCGACGATCTTCTCGTCGGCCAGCGCCGCGGCCTTCACCTCGTCCTGGCCCGCGTCGGCGGCGACCGTGATCCGGGAGCGGACCTTGCCGTTGACCTGGATCGGGTACTCGACGGTGTCGGCCACCAGGTAGCGCTCGTCGGCCACCGGGAACGGCGCGTAGGCCAGCGTCTCGTCGTGGCCCAGCTTCTGCCACAGCTCCTCGGCGATGTGCGGGGCGAGCGGCGCCAGCATCAGCACCAGCGACTCGGCCACCGGCCGCGAGACCTGCCCGCCGCTCTTGGTCAGGTGGTTGTTCAGCTCGATCAGCTTCGCGGCCGCGGTGTTGTAGTGCAGGGCCGGCAGGTCCTGGTGCACCCCGGCGATCGCCTTGTGCAGCGCGCGCAGCGTCGTCTCGTCCGGCTCGTCGTCGGAGACCCGGATCTCGCCGCTGTTCTCGTCGACCAGGTTGCGCCACACCCGCTGCAGGAACCGCTGCGGACCGACGACGTCGCGCGTCGACCAGGGCCGGGAAGCCTCCATCGGGCCGGTGTACATCTCGTAGAGGCGGAACGTGTCGGCGCCGTAGCGGTCGCACATCTCGTCCGGGGTCACCACGTTCTTCAGCGACTTGCCCATCTTCCCGTACTCCCGGGTGACGGGTTCACCGTTCCACGTGAAACCACCGTCCTCTCCTTCGGTGACCTCCTCGGCGGGGACGTAGAGCCCGCGGGTGTCGGTGTAGGCGAAGGCCTGGATGTAGCCCTGGTTGAACAGCTTGTGGAACGGCTCCTCGCTGCTCACGTGGCCCAGGTCGAAGAGGATCTTGTGCCAGAAGCGCGAGTACAGCAGGTGCAGCACCGCGTGCTCGACGCCGCCGACGTAGAGGTCGACGCCGCCCGGGTCCTGCGCGGAGCGGGCGGTGTCCTTGCCGATCCAGTACTTCTCGGCCTCCCTGGACACGAACCGGTCGGAGTTCTCCGGGTCCAGGTAGCGCAGGTAGTACCAGCAGGAGCCGGCCCACTGCGGCATCGTGTTCGTCTCGCGGCGGTAGGTCTTCGGGCCCTCACCCAGGTCCAGCTCGACGCTCACCCAGTCGACGGCACGGCCCAGCGGCGGCTCCGGCTCGGTGTTCGCGTCCGCCGGGTCGTAGGCCCGCGGCGCGTAGTCGTCGACGTCGGGCAGCACCACCGGCAGCTGGTCCTCGGGCAGGGCGATCGGGCCGTGCTCGTCCCACACGATCGGGAACGGCTCGCCCCAGTAGCGCTGGCGGGAGAACAGCCAGTCCCGCAGCTTGTACTGCACGACGGCGTCCCCGGCCCCGCGCGCGGCCAGCCAGTCGATGATCGCGCGCTTGGCCTCGGTGACGCCCAGGCCGTTCAGGCTGATCTCGTCGTTCGCGGAGTTGATCATCGGCCCGACGCCGGTGAACGCGCCGCCGTCCCAGTTCTCGCCTGGGTCGACGGTGCGGATGATCGGCAGGCCGAACGCCGTGGCGAAGTCCCAGTCGCGCGGGTCCTCGGCCGGGACGGCCATGATCGCGCCGGTGCCGTAGCCCATGAGCACGTAGTCGGCGACGAAGACCGGGATCTGCTCGCCGTTCACCGGGTTGGTGGCGTACGCGCCGGTGAACACACCGGTCTTGTCCTTGTTCTCCTGGCGGTCCAGCTCGGACTTGCGCCCGGCCGCGGTCCGGTAGGCCGCGACCGCGTCGGAGGGGGTGGCCGCGCCGCCGGTCCAGCGCTCGTCGACGCCGTCCGGCCATGCGGTGGGTGCGATCTTCTCGACCAGGGGGTGCTCCGGCGCCAGCACCATGTAGGTGGCGCCGAACAGCGTGTCCGGACGGGTGGTGAAGACCTCGATCTCGGCTCCGCCTGCGGTGCGGAACCGCACCTGGGCACCTTCGGAACGGCCGATCCAGTTCCGCTGCATCGCCTTGACCGACTCCGGCCAGTCGACCCGGTCCAGGTCGTCGGCCAGCCGGTCGGCGTAGGCGGTGATCCGCATCTTCCACTGCTTCAGGCTGCGGCGGAACACCGGATAGTTGCCGCGCTCGCTGCGGCCGTCGGCGGTGACCTCCTCGTTGGCCAGCACCGTGCCCAGTCCGGGGCACCAGTTCACCGGCGCCTCGGAGATGTAGGCCAGGCGGTGGCCGTCGATCACCTCACGCCGGGCCGGCTCGTCGAGCGACGACCACGCGCGCCCGTCCGGGACGGCGCGGGTGCCGGCCTCGAACTCGGCGCGCAGCTCGGTGATCGGGCGGGCCCGGCCAGCGTCGGTGTCGTAGAAGGCCTCGAAGATCTCCCGGAAGATCCACTGGGTCCAGCGGTAGAACTCGATGTCGGTGGTCGCGACGGAACGGCGCGGGTCGTGCGCCAGACCCAGCTGGCGCAGCTGCGCGCGGTAGCGGGCGATGTTCGCCTCGGTCGTCGCGCGCGGGTGCGTCCCGGTCTGCACGGCGTACTGCTCGGCGGGCAGGCCGAACGCGTCGAAGCCCATCGGGTGCAGCACGTTGTGCCCGGTCATCCGCAGGTAGCGGCCCAGCACGTCGGTGCCGATGAAGCCGAGCGGGTGCCCGACGTGCAGCCCGGACCCGGACGGGTACGGGAACATGTCCATCAGGTAGACCTTCGGCCGCTCCGAGCCGGGCTCGCCCGGGTTCGGGGCGTGGAACGTCTCCGCCTGCTCCCAGACGTCCTGCCACTTGCGCTCGATCCGACCGGCCATGTCGGCGTCGTAGCGGAACGGGGGCGTCTGCTGGCCGGAGTCGGCCGGGGACGCCGCGCCGTCGGCCTGGCTGATGTCGGTGGTCATGTCCGCTTCACCTCGAGGGGATGTCGTGACGGCCGCACGCGATGCGGGGCCGGAACACACGCGACCCCTCCGGCCATGCCGAAGGGGTCGTCGCCGCGCCGGGAGTCGAGCTCAACTCGGTGCGGCGC
>NZ_JADQDD010000425.1 GCF_019263595.1 Pseudonocardia sp. KRD291
GGTGGCTGGCGCTGCCCGGGCCGTTCGGGGCCGGGCACGTGCTGATCGCGGCCGCGGCGGCGGGGCTGGCCGCGGTCTGCGGGCAGGCGATCCTGCGGGTGGTCAGCGCGCCGCTGCTGGGGATCGCGGTGGCCGCGCCGGGCGTCGCGGGCGCGGCGCTGGCCCGGCTCGTGCTGGACGCCCCGGTCCCGGCGGTGGCGGCCGGGCTGACCGCCGTCGCGCTGGCGGTGGGGCCGCTGCTGCCCCGGGTCGCGCTGCGGCTGGGCGGGGTCCCGGACCCGACGGTGCCCGGCGACCTGGACGAGATCTCCCGCGCCGACACGCCCGCGCTGCCGGGCCCGGAGATGGTCGAGCGGGCGGCGCTGGCCCGCGGGCTGTTCGCCGGGCTCTCCGCCCCGGCGGCGCTGCTCGCCGCCGGGGGCGCCGTCGTCGCCGCGGCCGGGGGCGGGTGGACCGGGCCGGTCCTGGTCGCGGTGACCGTGGCGGTGCTGCTGCTGCGCGCCCGCGCGTTCGCCGAGGCCGCCCCGGCGCGGGTACTCGGGACGGCGGCGGTCCTGGCCACGGTGGGGGCGGCCGTCCCGGTCGCGCTGTCCCAGGGTGCGACGGGCCGGCTGCTGGCCGCCGCCGGGCTCGGCCTGGTGGTGCTCGTCGCGGCCCGCACCGTGACCGGGACGCTGTCCCCGGTCGGGCGCCGGACCCTCGACATCCTGGAGCTGGTGCTGACCGCGGCGGCGATCCCCGCGGCGCTGGCCGCGATGGGCCTGTTCGCCCTGGTCCGCGGCGCATGACCGGGCGCACGCGCCGTAGCGCGGCGCGTGGGTCCACGCTCGTCGCGGCCGGGGTGGCGGCCGGGGTCGCGCTCGCGGTCGGCCCGGTCCTGGTCACCGGGCCGGGGCCGGCCGCGGGCCCGTCCCCGGCGGCGGATCCGGCGCCGGCCGTCGCCGCGGCCGGTCTCCCGGCCCCGCGGCCGACGTCACCGGCGCGGCCCGCGGCCGCACCGGACCCGGGCCCCGGCGCGCCCGGACCGGCGGCCGGGCTGACCCAGCGGGTCGAGTGCACGGCCCCGGCGGACGCGGCCTCGGCAGACACGGGCGCGTCCGCCGCCGCGGTCCGCGGGCCCGATCCGATGGCCGCGGTACACCGGCTGGCCGACGGGGACGGGCAGCGGATCGCCGTGATCGACACCGGGGTGTCGCGGCACCCGCGCCTGGGCGAGCGACTCCTCGGCGGCGGGGACTACCTCGCCGGCGGCGACGGCCTCGACGACTGCGACGGCCACGGCACCGAGGTCGCCGGCCTGCTCGCCGCCGCCCCCGACCCGGTGACCGGCACCGGGTCCGGCATCGCGCCGCGGGCGCAGGTCCTGTCGCTGCGCCAGTCCAGCTCGCGGTTCACCGTGACCGGGCCGGACGGCCGGGACCGCCCGGCCGGCGAGGTCGGCACCCTGGCCGCGGCGATCACCCGCGCGGTGGCGCTGGGCGCGACCGTCGTCAACATCTCGGAGGTGGTCTGCGTGCCGGGCGCGCAGGCCGACTCCGTCGCCCGCCCGCTGCGGGCCGCGGTCCGCGACGCCGTCCGGGCCGGGGTGGTGGTCGTCGCGGCGGCCGGCAACGTGGACCCGTCCGGCAGCTGCACCGGCGCACCCGGCCTCGTCCCGATGCCCGCGATGTTCGACGACGTGGTCGCCGTCGGCGCCGTGGACGGCGAGGACCGCGCGGCCGGGTTCAGCGTGCCCGGGCCCTGGCTCGACGTCGCCGCGCCCGGGGTCGACGTGGCCTCGCTGGCCGTGATCGGCGGGGTGACCGGCCCGGTGCTGAACGGGACCTCCTACGCGGCGCCGGTCGTCGCCGGGGTGGCGGCGCTGCTGCGCGAGCGCTTCCCGAGCCTGACCCCGGACCAGATCGCCGACCGGCTCCGGGCGACCGCCCGGCACCCCGCCGCCGGACGCGACGAGCGGGTCGGGCACGGCGTGCTCGACCCGCTGGCGGCGCTGACCGCGGAACCGCTGCTGCTGCGACCCTCGGACGACCCGGCGGGTGGCGCGGTCACCGGGCCGCGCACCGGCACCGGGCCGGAGACCACCGCGCGGGACCGGGCCGGGGCCCGCGCCCCGCTGCCCGGACTCGGCGACCGCCGCCCGGACCACACCGTCGCGCTGACGGCCGGGGCCGCCGCCGCACTGCTCCTGCTCGGCGCGGTCTCGGCGATGCTGCGCCGGCTGCGCCGCGCCCCCGAGCGCACGCCCGCACCACTCGTCCGGCGCTGACCGGCCCGCCGGTGCGGGGCGCGGTCAGCCGGGCGGCAAGACGTCCGCGACCTCGCGGGCCGAGCCCAGGTCCAGGGCCGGGGCCCGGGGCAGCAGCCGCAGGGCCTCCTCCGGCGCGCGCCCGGGCGTGGTCGTCCCCAGTGCCGCCGCCGTCGCGTCGTCGGCGACGCCGTGCAGCACCCCGGCGCCGGAGAGCAGCCACCGCGTGCCGCCACCGGTGCTGCCGCGCGACTCCACCGGCCCGGGCCCGCTCGCCGCCAGCACGACGGCGTCGAGTCGCGGCCCGGCGCCGTCCGCGCCGGCCAGGTCGATCGTGACCGCGCCGGCGGCGACCGGCAGCCGGTCGGCGGCGACGATCCCGCTGCGCCCGTCGCGCCACGTCCAGCACAGCGTCGGGATCGACGCCGGGTCGGCGCGGGCGATCCGGGCCTGCGGCCAGCCCTCGGTGTCCAGCGCCCCGGACAGGGCGGCCTGCGCGACCTGGCCCTGCGCGAGCGTCGCCGGGTCGCCCTGCCCGCTGCGCGCCAGGACGGCGTCGGCCAGGGTCACCGGGACCGGCGCCAGCCCACCCGCGCGCCCGCTCGCGGCGTCCGGGCCGAGGACGACGTAGTAGGAGGGCTCGGCGCCGAGCGGGTTGCTCGTCACGACGTCACCGGACCGGCCCAGGCCCGGGACGGTGACGTCGGCGGCGATCTGCGGGGTCCGCAGCGACGCGCCCTCGGGGATCGCCGAGAGCAGCCCGTCCGCGACCTCGCGGGTCGGCACGCCCAGGACGCCGAGCGCCGACATCGCCGCCCGGTCGGACGGGTCGATCCGGTGCCGCGTGCCGCCCAGCACGACGTAGGTGGAGCCGCCCTGCCCGGCCACGAGCAGCCCCGGTGCCGGACCCTGCGGTGCCCCCAGCGCCCCGGCGAGCACGGCGCTGGCGCCGGGCCCGGATCCGCCGGCCTGCGTGTCGCACACCGCCCAGCCCGGCGGGACGGGCGGGCCGTCCGGGCGCACCCCGACCGCACCGGCCACCGCGGCCGGCGGGGTGCGGGGCGCGGTGGCGATCTCGTCGTCGGAGACGGTCGCCGGCACCGCGGTGCCGCCGGGCACCCCGAGCGCGGCCAGCACCAGCCGTCCGGCGGCCAGGTTCGCGACCGGGACCAGCCGTTTCGGGTCCGGCGTGACCGCGTACACGGTGCCCGAGCGGTCGCCGACGACGAGCTGCTTCTGCTGCCAGTCCGTGGCCGGGGACAGCGTCGCCAGCAGGCCGGTCACGCCGAGCGCCAGCAGCCCGAGCAGCACCCCCGCGAACGCGGCGCGCCGCTGCGAGCGGAGCTGCTCGTGCAGCGGGACCGGGTCGGCCCGGATCAGCGCGGCCTCCAGCTGGCGCTGACCGAAACGGTAGGCGTCGACCTGGTCGCGGGTCGCCGGTGCCCGCAACGTCCGGGTGTGAGCCGGACCGTCC
>NZ_JADQDD010000426.1 GCF_019263595.1 Pseudonocardia sp. KRD291
GGCGGCAGCTGACCACCCGGGCCCGGGCCGCCCGCAGCGGCGGCTACCGGTGCACCGAGTGCGGGGCGTCGGCGACGCAGTGGGTCGGACGCTGCCCGGGCTGCCAGGCATGGGGGTCGCTGGAGCAGGTCGAGCCGCCGCGCGCCGGCCCCCGCCAGGTCGTCGCCGGGGCACCGACCACGCCGGCCCAGCGGATCGGCGACGTCACGCTCGACGCCACCCGGGTCCGCCCGACCGGTGTCGAGGAGCTCGACCGCGTCCTCGGCGGCGGGCTGATCCCCGGCGCGGTGGTGCTGCTCGCCGGTGAGCCCGGCGTCGGCAAGTCGACCCTGCTGCTTGAGGTCGCGGCGCGCGCCGCGGACTCCGCGCGGGTCCTCTACGTCTCCGGCGAGGAGTCCGCGGGGCAGGTGCGGCTGCGTGCCGAACGCACCGGCTCGGTGCACGACGACCTCTACCTGGCCGCCGAGTCCGACCTGGAGTCCGTACTCGGGCACGTCGACGCGCTCGACCCGAAGCTGCTCGTGATCGACTCGATCCAGACGATGTCCACCGCGACGGCCGACGGCTCGCCGGGCGGGGTCACCCAGACCCGCGCGGTCACCGTCGCGCTGACCGCGCTGGCCAAGCAGCGCGGGCTCGCCGTGCTGCTGGTCGGGCACGTGACCAAGGACGGCGGGATCGCCGGGCCGCGGGTGCTGGAGCACCTGGTCGACGTGGTGCTCGCGTTCGAGGGCGACAAGCACTCGACGCTGCGGATGGTGCGCGGGGTGAAGAACCGCTACGGCCCGGCCGACGAGGTCGGCTGCTTCGAGCTGCGCGACGAGGGGATCGTCGGGCTGCCGGACCCGTCCGGGCTGTTCCTGGCCCGCTTCGGCACCACCCGCGACAACGTCGTCCCGGGCACCGCGGTGACCGTCGTGATGGACGGGCGGCGACCGCTGCTGGCCGAGGTGCAGGCCCTCGTGGCCGGCTCGAACATCCCCAGCCCGCGGCGCGCGGTGTCCGGCCTGGACTCGGCCCGGGTCGCGATGCTGCTGGCCGTCCTGGAGCGGCGCGGCGGCCTCAAGCTGCACGACTCCGAGGTCTACACCGCGACCGTCGGCGGGATGAAGGTCAGCGAGCCGGCCGCGGACCTGGCCGTCGCGCTCGCCGTCACCTCGGCCAAGCGCGACATCGCGCTGCCGCCGGACATGATCGTGCTCGGCGAGCTGGGCCTGGCCGGCGAGCTGCGCCGGGTCGGCGGGGTCGGGCGGCGCCTGACCGAGGCCGCTCGGCTCGGGTTCACCCAGGCGCTCGTGCCGCCGGACTCGGACGTGCGCAACGCCGGGATGAAGGTCACCGAGGTCACGAACCTCGGGCAGGTGCTCGCCCGGATCCGCTGACCCCGGCCGGGGTCGGCCTACGACGCTTCCCATGTCCGGCCGGAACACGCTCGCTCCGGTTAGGGTTTTCTCGTCGAGTCGACGGGGGACGGACGGGGGACGGATGCGACGGGTGGCCGTGATCGGCGCGGTGTGTGCACTTCTCGCGGTCCCGGCGGTGGCGCCGGCACACGCGCGGGAGGCCCCCACCCCCACGCCAGCGCCCGCGCCCGCGCCGGACAAGAGCTTCGCCGTCTACGTGGGCGGCGACCTCACCGCGAACGGGCACCCGTTCCTGGGTGGTTTCGGGCACGAGCCGTCCAGTCACTGGGTCGACATCGTCGCGCGTCAGCAGCACCCGGCCGGTTCGACGGTGCAGGTCGGCGCGACCGCCGAAGCCGACATCCCGGGTGAGCTGATCCGCATCCCGCAGGCCTCCGAGACCGCCCGCTACATCACCTCGAACTACTCGGAGTTCGTCGGTTTCCCGGCCCCGCTCACCAACGGCGGGCTCAACGAGCACGGTGTGGCGGCGCGCGACGTCTGGTCCGACTCGCGACCGGAGCTCGTCGCCCGGACCCCGACGCCGCAGCGCGGGCCCACCTACAGCGACCTGTCCCGGATCGCGATGGAACGCGCGCACTCGGCACGCGAGGCGGTGCAGATCGTCGGCGGCCTGATCGACCGCTACGGCTACACCACCTACGGCGGCAACTCGCACCTGTTCGCGGACGCGAACGAGGGCTGGGTGCTGGTCGAGATGGCCGGCGGCCAGGGGCTGTGGGCCGCCGAGCGGCTCGGGCCGGACGAGGTCCGGGTCTCCTACCCCGGTTACATCGGCGAGTTCCCGACCACCCCGGACGCCGACCACATGGCATCGCCCGACCTGGTCAGCTATGCGGCCGGACGCGGCTGGTGGCGTCCCGGCACGCCGTTCGACGTCCAGCGGGTCTACGGCACGCCGTTCCCCGGAGCGCCGGTCCCGGTCGGCGGGCGGGCCGACCCCGCCGACCCCTCGCCCTACCGGCACCCGCCCTCGCTGGAGGCCGAGGTCCGCAGGCTCGCCCCCGCCACACTGCAGGACGTGATGCGTCTCGTGCGCGACCCGCGCTGGTCCGACGACCGCTCCGGCTACGGCCAGGTCGCCGAGCTGGCCGACGACCTGCCGGATCCCGGGATGGGCACGCTGTGGCTCGCCGTCACCGCGGCCGTCACCGCGCCCTACATCCCGTTTCACATCGACACCGCCGAGGTACCGGTGGAGTACCGCCAGCACCGCTACCTGACCCACGGCGCGGCGAGCGAGTACCTCGACCCGCAGTACGCCGAGCAGGAGGCCACCGAGTCGGCCACCCAGACGTTCAAGCGCCTGATGTACGCGACGTGCGCGCGCCCGGAGCGCTACCTCGGCGAGGTCACCGCCGCGTTCGAGGGGTTCGAGGCCGGCGAGCTCGAGCAGATGCCCGCGGTCCGGGCGCGGGCCGCCGACCGGTACGCCGCCGGCGACCGGCCCGGCGCGCAACGCGAGCTCACCGACGCGAGCACCCGATGGGCGGGCGACGGACTCGCGCTGGGTCGTCACCTGCTCGACGACGTGCTCGCCCGCAGCCGCGCCGACGGTGGGCTGCGCGAACCCCGGGTACCGGCGCCGCCGGGGGAGACCGCGAGCGCACAGAGCCGGAGCATGACGCTGCGCAGCGAGGAGACCGCCCGCGACCGGCTGGACTGCGACCTCGGCGGCGGCTGGGCGGACGGCGGCACGCTGGCCCGCAAGGGCAGCTACGGCGATCCCGCCGACGTACCCGACCACCGGTCCGGCGCCGACTCCGGTGGGGCGTCGGCGTGGCTGGTCGCCCTGACCGGGGTCGGCGGCGCGGTCGTCGGCGGGGCCGCGGTGTGGGCGGGGCTCCGGTCGCGTCGACGCGGCACGCCCGGTGCCTGACCTGGCCCGGCGCCCGGCGACGTGCGTGCGCCCGGCGACGTGCGCGCCGGACGTGTGCGCCCTCAGCTGAGCAGGAACGGCGCCGGGTCGCTGATCACCGGGCCCAGGCGCGTCAGGACCCGGTAGGCGCCGGCCGGAAGCCGGTCGCGCTCGACCGTGCAGCCCGGTGCCGAGCCCAGTCCGCTCCAGGTCACCGCGAACGCGACCGGCTGGCCGGGCACGAGCGTCCGCAGGTCGTCCGAGGCGGGGTTGACGCAGTCGTTGCTCGACCACAGCCGGGTCGCGCCGTCGCCGCTCCAGACCACGATCTCCTGCTGCGCGCCGTCCAGGTCCCGGACGCAGGCCTGGCCGCTGGTGTTCGTCACGACCAGGCGCAGCACCGGCCGGGCGCCGAGGTCGGGC
>NZ_JADQDD010000427.1 GCF_019263595.1 Pseudonocardia sp. KRD291
CGGTCGCTCGGCGAGCCGGCGCGCGTGTCGCCGACGCCGAGACCGGACCGAAATGCTAATGACACCCCCGCGGCGCCCCTTGACACAGGGTCGGATGGCATGGTGGCGCGGTGCCCGGACCCCTGCATCGTGTGAGTACCGCGACGGCCGTCGTCGTCGCGCTCGCAGCGATGCTCGGTACCGGCCTGTACGCCGCGTTCGCGCCGGCCGCGGCCGCCGCCGGCCCATGGCTGCCACTGGCGGTCCTCCTCGCCGCGGTCGTGGCGCTGTGCAACGTCTCCTCGATCGCGGACCTGACCGCGGCCCGTCCGGGCGGCGGCGGGCTGGTGCCGACGGACCTGCCCCCCGCCGCCGGGCGCCTGGCCGGTATCGCCCGCCTGGTCGCCCGCGGCGCCGCCGCGGTCGCCGCGGCCGGGGTGTTCGGCGCCTACGTGCTGCCCTCGCAGCCGGTGCCGGTGGCGATCGTCGCGGTACTGGTGGTGATCGGGCTCAACGTGGCCGGGGTCCGGATCTCGGTGACCGCCTGCCGTGCCCTGGTCGCCGGCGCGGTCGTGATCCTGGCCCTGGTGACCGTCGTCGGTGCGTTCCCGCCCGGCCCGGCGGGTCCCTCGGCCGCGCTGGAGTCCGCGGCCGCCGCGGGCGCACCGGCCGAGCTGCCGGCGGCCACGCTGCAGGCGGCCGTGCCGGGCAGCGTGTTCGGGGTGCTGACCGCCGCCGCCTTCGTGTTCTTCGCCTTCGCCGGGACCTCGCGCGTGGCGGAGCTGGGCGGGAGCCTGCGCGACCCGCTGCGCACGGTCCGCCGGGCCTCCACGATCGCCGTGCTGATCGCCGGGGTGATCTTTCTCGCGGTGTCCGGGGCGCTGCTCAACGGGCTCGGCGTGGACCGGCTGTCCACCTCGCCGATCCCGCTCGCCTCACTGATCGACAGCGGCAGCAGCCCGGCGCTCGGCGTGCTGGTCCGGGTCGGTGCGGCGGTGGCCACCGGGTCCGCGCTGCTGGCCGTGCTGTCCCGGGGTTCGGAGACCGCGTCCCGGATGGCCCGCGACGGCGACCTGCCCCGGCTGCTGGCCCGCACCGGCTCGCGCGGCACACCGTGGGTCGCCGACCTCGCCGGCGGAGTGCTGGTCGTCGGGGTCACCGTGCTGGTCGGGCCGGTCACGGCGCTGGCGATCTCGGCGTGCGCGGTCCTGGTGCACTACGCGCTGCTGCACGGCGCCGCGCTGCGCCTGCGCGGACGGTCGCGGCGCACGCTCGTCGTCGCGGCCGCCGGCGGGCTGCTGTGCCTGGCCCTGGCCCTGAGCCTGCCGACCTGGGCACTGTCCTCGACCGCCGTCCTGCTCGTCGGGGGCTGGCTGCTGAGCACACTGCTCGCCCGCACCGCAGGCGCCCGCGGCGACGACGAGCTGCCCCGCTCCGGTGACACCGGGGAACAGGCCGCGTAGCCGGGTACGGTCTGCACCCGTGACGGACCTCGACCTGATCTCCAGCCCGCTGCACGACCGGCACACCGCCTCCGGCGCCACGATGGGCGAGTTCGGCGGGTGGTCGATGCCGATCTCCTACCCGGCCGGCACCGTCGCCGAGCACACCTGCGTGCGGGAGAGCGCCGGCCTGTTCGACGTCAGCCACCTGGGCACCGTCCCGGTGGCCGGCCCCGGCGCGGCCGCGCACGTCAACACCTGCCTCTCCGCCGACCTGGAGAAGATCGGCCCGGGCAAGGCGCAGTACACGCTGGCCTGCAACGCCGACGGCGGCGTGATCGACGACATGATCGCCTACCTGGCGAGCCCGGACGAGGTGCTGCTCGTGCCGAACGCGGCCAACTCGACCCGCATCGTGGAGATGCTGCAGGCCGGCGCCCCGGACGGCGTCACCGTCACCGACCGGCACTCCGAGCTGGCCGTGCTCGCGGTGCAGGGCCCCCGGTCGGCCGAGGCACTGGCGTCGGCGCTGGGCGAGGCCGCGGGCGAGATCGACGGGCTGGACTACATGGCCTTCCGCGACCTCGAGGGCGGTGCCGTGCGGGTCTGCCGTTCCGGCTACACCGGCGAGCTCGGCTACGAGCTGGTCCTCGACGCCGCGGCCGCCCCGGCCATGTGGGACGCGCTGCTCTCCGCCGTGCAGGCCGTCGGCGGCGGCCCGTGCGGGCTCGCCGCGCGCGACACGCTGCGGACCGAGATGGGCTACCCGCTGCACGGCCACGAGCTCTCCGAGGAGATCAGCCCGCTGCAGGCCGGCAGCAGCTGGGCGGTCGGTTGGGACAAGCCCGCGTTCTGGGGCCGCGACGCGCTGGTGGCCGAGAAGGAGCGCGGACCGGCGCGACGCCTGCGGGCACTGCGCGCGACCGGGCGGGGCGTGCCGCGGGCCGGGATGGCCGTGCTGCCCGTCGACGGCGGCGAGCCGATCGGCACCGTCACCTCCGGCACGTTCTCCCCGACCCTGCGGACGGGGATCGCGCTGGCCCTGGTGGAGACCGCCGCCGGGGTGAAGCCGGGTGCCGCGGTGCAGATCGAGGTCCGCGGCCGGGCCCTGCCCGCGGACGTGGTGAAGCCGCCGTTCGTGGAGTCCCACGTCCGCTGACGAGGGGTGAGACGGGTATCCGACTACTGCTGCACGGACCGGGGGGATACCGTCGGGGGATGAGCGCGCCGTCCTTCGCCGTCACCATGAATCCCGCGCCCGCGTCGCCGGAGCGGCGCGCCGAGATTCTCTCCGATCCCGGGTTCGGCCGGTACATGACCGATCACATGGCCACGATCCGGTGGACCGAGGGCCGCGGCTGGCACGACCCGGAGATCGTGCCCTACGGCCCGCTCGTGCTGGACCCGTCGTCGATGGTGCTGCACTACGGCCAGGAGATCTTCGAGGGGCTCAAGGCCTACCGCCAGCCCGACGGCTCGATCGCCTCGTTCCGCCCGGACGCCAACGCGCGCCGCTTCCAGGGCTCCGCGGCCCGTCTGGCCATGCCGGAGCTCCCCGAGGACCTGTTCCTGGCCTCGCTGTCCGAGCTGCTCGCGGTGGACAGCGAGTGGGTGCCGGCCTCCGGTGGCGAGGACTCGCTCTACCTGCGCCCGTTCATGATCGCGACCGAGGTCGGCCTCGGCGTGCGGCCGTCCTCGGAGTACCTCTACGCGGTGATCGCCTCGCCGGCCGGGCCGTACTTCTCCGGCGGGGTCAAGCCGATGGACGTCTGGCTCGAGACCGAGTACACCCGCGCCGCGCTGGGCGGGACCGGCACCGCGAAGTGCGGCGGGAACTACGCCGCGTCGCTGCTGCCGCAGTCGGTCGGAGCCGAGCACGGCTGCGCCCAGGTCGCCTACCTCGACGCCGAGGAGCGCACCTGGATCGAGGAGATGGGCTCGAACAACCTGTTCTTCGTGTTCCGCTCCGGGGACGAGATCGAGCTGGTCACGCCGGAGCTGCGCGGCAGCGTGCTGGCCGGGATCACCCGGGACTCGCTGATGACCCTCGCCGAGGACATGGGCATCACCGTCGTGTCGCGTCGGATCGCCGGGCAGGAATGGCTCGGTGGTGCCGCCAACGGCCTGCTGACCGAGGTGTTCGGCTGCGGTACCGCGGCGGTGATCACCCCGATCGGCACCGTCAAGCACCACGGCGGCGAGGTGCAGATCGGCGGCGGCGAGCCCGGCCCGGTGACGCTGCAGCTGCGCGAGCGCCTGACCGCCGTCCAG
>NZ_JADQDD010000428.1 GCF_019263595.1 Pseudonocardia sp. KRD291
GCATGGTGTGGGGTCGGGGCGGGGGCGGGGTCAGCGCGTGGTGACGCCTGCGGTGTGTAGCTCGTTCAGGGCGGCTGCGGTGGTGTTTTCGGCGACTCCGGCGCAGTGGGCCAGCAGGACCGTCGTGGTCAGGCCGTGCCGGGCGGCGTCCAGGGCGGTGGCGCGCACGCAGTGGTCGGTGGCCAGGCCGACGACGTCGACGGTGTCCACGCCGCGGGCGTCGAGCCAGTCACCGAGCGGGGTGCCGGTCTCCCCGCGGTGGGAGCCCTCGAAGCCGGAGTAGGCGCTGGTGTAGGCGCCCTTGTCGAACACCGCCTCGATCGGCGCGACGTCGAGCGCGGGGTGGAACGAGGCCCCCGGCGTCCCGGCGCGGCAGTGCGGCGGCCAGGACGTGGCGAAGTCCGGGGTGTCGCTGAAATGCCCGCCCGGGTCGACGTGCACGTCCCGGGTGGCCACCACGTGGTCGTAGCCCCCGCCCGCGGCCAGCGCGCCGATCCCGGCCGCAACGGCGGCGCCGCCCTCGACGGCCAGCGAGCCGCCCTCGCAGAAGTCGTTCTGGACGTCGACGACGATCAGTGCCCTGCGCCCGGACCCGCTGCTCACTTCGGGACCTCCAGGTGGAACGTGGTCGGGATCGCCGGCTCGCCGCGGGAGAGCTTGAGCCCCTCCCACGGCACCGACACCAGCGCCGCGCGCAGCCGCTCCCGGGCGCCCTCCAGGTCGGCGGCCTCCGGCACCACCTTCCCGCCGCGCACCATCGGCACCGGCAGCACGACGTCGTGCGGCCCGGCCGGGAGCGGGTGCTCGGCCCGGTACACGACCTCCTCGACGGCGGTCCCGGTCGGCTTGTAGCGGCGCAGCGCCGACTTGCGCCCGCCCTTGGACTCCTTGGACGCGCTGC
The DNA here is from genome assembly GCF_019263595.1 of Pseudonocardia sp. KRD291. GTDB lineage: Bacteria > Actinomycetota > Actinomycetes > Mycobacteriales > Pseudonocardiaceae > Pseudonocardia. The sequence goes on from NZ_JADQDD010000428.1 coordinate 902, forward strand.
GCTTGGCGACCGGGCGCCCGTCGACCTCGACGAGCTTGTAGACCATCCCGCCGGTGGGGGCGCCGGAGCCGGTGACGACCGAGGTCCCGACGCCGTAGGAGTCGACCGGCTCGGCGCGCAGCGAGGCGATCGCGTACTCGTCGAGGTCACCGGAGAGCACGATCCGGGTGGTGGTCGCGCCCAGGCCGTCGAGCTGGTCGCGGGCCTGGCGGGCCAGCTCGCCGAGGTCGCCGGAGTCGATCCGGACCGCGTGGAGGTCGGTGCCGGCGGCGGCGATCGCGTTCTCGATCCCGGTCCGGATGTCGATCGTGTCCACCAGCAGGGTGGTACCCACCCCCATCGAGGCGACCTGGCTGCGGAAGGCGGAGAGCTCGTCGTCGTGCAGCAGGATCCAGGAGTGCGCGGCGGTGCCGGCGGTCGGGATGCCGTGGCGCTGTCCGGCCGCGAGGTTCGAGGTGGCGGAGAAGCCGGCCAGGTAGGCCGCGCGCGCCGCGGCGACGGCGGCCTCCTCGTGCGTGCGCCGCGACCCCATCTCGATCATCGGACGGCCGGCGGCGGCGCCGACCATCCGGGCCGCGGCGGAGGCGATCGCGCAGTCGTGGTTGTAGATCGAGAGCGCGAGCGTCTCCAGGATGACCGCGTCGGCGAACGTGCCGGTGACGGTGAGAATCGGTGAGCCGGGGAAGTACAGCTCGCCCTCCGGGTAGCCGTCCACGTCGCCGGTGAAGCGGTAGTCGCGCAGCCAGTCCAGCGTCGCCGGGTCCACCACCCCGGCGAGCAGCTCGAGGTCCGCCGCGCCGAACCGGAACCGCTCGAGCGCCTCGAGCAGCCGGCCGGTTCCGGCGACGACGCCGTAGCGGCGCCCGTCCGGCAGCCGGCGCGCGAACAGCTCGAACACGCAGCGCCGCTCGGCGGTGCCGTCGGCCAGTGCCGCGGCGACCATCGTGAGCTCGTACCGGTCGGTGAGCAGCGCCGTTCCGCTGCTGTGCCCGTTCATGGTTGCCGAGCTTATGCGCGGTGCCGGGCCCGCGCGGGCCCGTGACACCATGGACACCATGTCCGCGCCGTCACCGTCGCCCACCGAGCAGGTGGACCCGGGCGTCGACGAAGCCGCCGCCTCGGACACCCCGTGGCAGGCCATCGTCTGGAACGACCCGGTCAACCTGATGTCGTATGTGACCTACGTGCTGCAGAAGGTGTTCGCCTATCCGGAGCCCAAGGCCACCGCACTGATGCTCGACGTGCACCACAAGGGGCGTGCGGCGGTCTCGTCCGGGGACAAGGACAAGATCGAGGCGGACGTGGCGAAGCTGCATGCGGCGGGCCTGTGGGCCACCATGCAGCGCTCGTGAGCAGGTGGCGTTCGTGAGGGGGTCGGGATGAACAGCTGGAAGCGCACCGGTCGCGGGACGCGCGTGCGGTACGTCAGTGGCTTCTCCGGCGAGGAGGCCGGCGTGCTGCGCGGGCTGTTCACCGAGGTCCGGCAGATGCTGGGCAACCGCGCCGCGCAGCAGCCCGAGGACGAGCTGGCCGCCCTGACCGGGATCCGCACCGGCCCGACCAGCCGGCCCACCGACCGGGTGCTGGCGCGCCTGCTGCCCGACTTCACCTCCGAGGACTCCGACCTGGCGAGCGGCCTGCGCTCGCTGCACGAGCCGGAGCTGATCGAGGCCAAGGACGCCGCGGCGAAGCTGGTGCTGGACACGCTGCCCGAGGCCGGCGGGCGGGTCGAGCTCGACGTCGACCAGGTCGACTCCTGGCTGGCCGCGCTCAACGACGTCCGGCTCGCGCTGGGCACCGCGCTCGACGTCGACGAGCAGATGCCCGAGCAGCTGCCCGAGGACGACCCGCGCGGCCCGCACCTGGGCGTCTACCAGTGGCTGACGTTCGTGCAGGACTCCCTGGTCCGGGTGCGCGTCCGCTCGCTGTAACCCCTGGGCAGTGTGCGCCCGCGAACGGTTCCCGGCGACGGCCCGCCCCCGGGCCGCCCGGGTGACACGGTGCCCGGCATGGACGCTCCCGCCCCCGCCGGCTACCGCCTCGACCCGGAGCGGCTCCGGGCACTGATCGCCTCGTTGCAGGACATGGTCGCCCGGCTCTCGCGCTCGGCGATGGAGCTCGACGCCGCCGCCGGCGCGCCCCCGCCGGGTCAGGACGAGGTGTCGCTGAACATGTACCGGCAGCTGGTCGGCATGACCGAGCAGGCCCGGGCCTCGATCAGTGACCGGCAGGCCCGGCTCCTCGCGGTGATCGCGGCGCTGCAGGAGCAGCTGCGTGCCTACGAGCAGGCCGAGGAGAGCGGCGCGGTACCGGTGTGACGCACCGGCCGGTCCGTGTGGCGGTCGCCGTGGTGGGGGCGGTCTTCGCCGCGGCCTGCACCCCGGCGCCCGCGCCGCCGGACGTCCCGGTGCCCGCGGTGACCACACCGCCGTCGGACGCCTGCCACCCCTCGACCGAGCTGCTGGGCCCCGACCTCGTCGACACCGCAGGCGCGGAGCCGGCGACGACCGGGTCGGGCTGCTCGTGGACCGGCCGGGAGCGGGCGTTCCTGCTGCGTGCCGACGTGCACGGCGCCGGGCTCGGCGCGATGTACCGGGCCCGCGACCTCTACCGGGCGTTCCAGGTCGGTGAGCTGGACGGCCTGCCGACCGTCGTCACCACGCCGGAGGGGGACCCGTCGTGCTCGCTGCACGTCGCGACCTCGCAGGACTCGTCGCTGACCGTGCAGGTCGCGCCCGCGGGCGGACCCGTTCCGGACCCCTGCGCGACCGCGTCCCGGGCGG
>NZ_JADQDD010000429.1 GCF_019263595.1 Pseudonocardia sp. KRD291
CCCGCCACCCGATCGAGCGCGGTTTGACAGACTGGTGGTGGAGTCCATCTACGAGGAGGCCCGTTGTCGTCGTCCGCGCTGTCCGCCGGATCGCTGTCCGGAACCGTGGCACCCGGAGCCGCATCCGGCGCGACCCGGGCCGCAGGCGTCGAGCCCGAGCCGATGGGGCCGGCCGGTGTCGCCGATCTGTCCGGCCGGATCGCCGCGGCCATGGCGCGGATCATCGTCGGCAAGCCGGAGGCGATCCGGCTGGCGCTGGTCTCGCTGCTGTCCGAGGGGCACCTGCTCGTCGAGGACGTCCCCGGGGTGGGCAAGACCTCGCTGGCCAAGGCGCTCGCCCGCTCGATCGACTGCTCGGTCAGCCGGGTGCAGTTCACCCCCGACCTCCTGCCCGGCGACATCACCGGCACGTCGGTGTTCAACCGGCAGAACTCCGAGTTCGAGTTCCGGCCGGGCCCGGTGTTCGCCAACGTCGTGATCGCCGACGAGATCAACCGGGCCTCGCCCAAGACCCAGTCGGCGCTGCTCGAGTGCATGGCCGAGCACCAGGTGACCGTCGACGGCGGCACCTACCCGCTCGGGGACCCGTTCATGGTCGTCGCCACCCAGAACCCGGTGGAGATGGACGGCACCTATCCCCTGCCCGAGGCGCAGCGCGACCGGTTCACGATCCGGATCAGCGTCGGCTACCCGGACCCGGCCGCCGAGCTGGCCATGCTCGACGAGCACGGCGCCGCCGAGCCGCTGGACCGGATGCGCCCGGTCACCGATGTCCGCACGCTGCGGGCGATGATCGCCTCGGTCCGGAACCTGCACGTGGCCGCCGAGGTGCGCCGCTACTGCGTCGAGATCGTCGGGGCGACGCGCACGCTGCCCGAGGTCCGTCTCGGCGCGTCCCCGCGTGCCACCCTGCACCTGGTCCGGGCCGCCCGCGCGCACGCCGCGACGGCCGGGCGCGGGTACGTCGTCCCGGACGACGTGCAGGCGGTCGCGGTGCCTGTGCTGGCGCACCGCCTGCTGCTCGGCCCGGAGGGGGTCGCCGCCCGCCGGTCGGCCGCCGACCTGGTCCGCACCTGCGTCGGGCGGGTCGCCGTCCCGTCCCCGCCCCGCGGTTAGTGGTGGTGGGCTCCGTCGGTGACCCCGGCCTGTCGCGGCGCCGCCGGGTCGGGCTGACCGTGCGCGGGCGCTGCCTGCTGGCCGGCGGCGCCGCGATGGCCGTGTCGGCGATCGTGCTCGACGAGCGCGACCTGGTCCGGATCGGGCTGTTCGTGATCCTGCTGCCCCTGCTGGCGCTGGCATCCGCCCTGCGCGCCAAGCGGACCCTGCAGGTCTCGCGCAGCCTGTCGCCGGGCCGGGTGCCGGCCGGGGACACCACCACGGCCGGCCTGCAGATCGCCGGTGGGTCGCTGCTGGGCTCGCTGCGGATCGCCGACACCGTGTCCGACGGGGCGGGGCCCTCGGACCGACACCCCCCGCGGTTCACCGTGCACCGGCTGGGACGGCGCGGCGCCCGGGTGACCTACCCGCTGACCCCGCAGGTCCGCGGCGCGTACCGGGTCGGGCCGCTGCGCGGGCGGGCCACCGACCCGCTCGGCCTGGCCGAGTTCAGCCGCGACCTGCTCGACGCCGACCGGCTGCTGGTGCTGCCGCACGTGGTCCCGCTGACCGGACGTCCGGTGGTCACCTCGACCGCGACGGGCCGGGCCGCCGACGGCGGCTCCCGGCAGGGCTCGGGCCGCCCGGACGTGCTGATCCGGCCCTACCGCCAGGGTGACGAGATGCGGCGCGTGCACTGGCGCTCGAGCGCACGCCGCGACGAGCTGATGGTGCGGCTCGACGAGCGCCCGGACCCGACCGGCGTCACCGTCCTGGTGGACCGTCGCGACGCCGCGCACCGCGGGCACGGGGCGACGTCGAGCCTGGAGTACGCGGTGTCGCTGGCCGCGAGCGTCTGCGTGCACCTGCTGGAGCGCCGGGAGTCGGTGGACCTGATCACCGAGGACGGCGCCGTGCTGGCCCCGGCGGGCACGGCCGGCACCGAGGACCAGATCGCCCGGCACCTGGACGCGCTGGCCGTGCTGCGCCCGTCCGCGGGCGGCGAGATCGGCGGCCCGGGGTCCGGTGCCGCCGACGGGTCGGGCCCGGCCGAGGCCGGCGTGCTGGCGGTGCTGGGCGCGATGTCGCCGGACGCGGTCGCCGGCCTGGTCGCCGCGCACCCGCGCGGCGGGCACGCGGTGCTGCTCGACGTCGAAGGCTGGGCCGCCCGGGAGTCCGCCGCCCGGGAGTCCGCCGCCCGGGGATCCGCCGCCCGGGAGCCCGGCCGTGGCTCGGGACGGGCGCCGCGCAGCGCCGTGGAGGACTCCGCGGCCCGGCTGCGCCGCGCCGGGTGGGACGCCAGCGTGGTGACCGCGGGGACTCCGGTGCAGCTGGCGTGGGCCGCCGTGTGCGGCACCGCGCCGCTGGCGGGAGCGCCGGCGTGAGCGCGCCGGCCGGTCCGCGCCCGCCCGGCACGAACGAGGGCACGCCCCCCGCCGCCCGGCCCCGGGCGGGGTCGCCGAGGGCGTGGTTCCAGGACCTGCTGGCCCCGCTCGGCGTCGTCGTCGCGGTGCTGCTGGCCGGCGCCGCGGTCGGTACCGCCGTGCAGGGCGTGGCCTGGTTCGGTCACGCGCTGCTCGCCGTCGTCGTGGTGGTCGCGGTCGGGGTCGCGCTGCTGCGCACCCGGTCCTGGCTGGTCGCCCCCGGGCAGCTGGTCGCCCTGGTGCTGCTGGTCACCGTCTCGTTCACCGACGGCGCCCTGTTCGGGCTGCTGCCCGGGCCGTCCGCGTTCGGTGAGCTCGCCGCGCTGCTGACCGGCGCCGGGGACCAGATCAACAGCGGGATCCCGCCGGTCCCGGCGAGCCCGGAGATCCTGTTGCTGGTCACGCTCGCGTTCGGCGTGCTCGCGATCGCCGTGTTCGGGCTGGCGGTCACCGTCGGCGCGCCGGCCGCGGCCGGAGTGCCGCTGCTGTGCGTGTTCGCGGTGCCCACCGCGCTGGACGACCAGCTCCTGCCGTGGTGGTCGATGGCCGCCGCGGCCGCCGGGTTCGGCGTGCTGCTCGTCGCCCGCGGCGACCGGCTGCGCCAGGCACCGGGCGGGATCGCGATCGCCGCGCTCGCCGTCGTCGGCGCGCTGCTGCTCGGAACCGCAGCCACCGCCGTCGGGACCGCGGGCCGGTTCGAGGCCGGCACCGACGGCGCCGGGTCCGACGGCGCGATCGGGCTGAACCCGTTCACCTCGCTGCGCGGGCAGCTGACCCGCTCCGAGCCGCGCGACCTGTTCCGGGTGTCCGGGCTGGACCAGCCGGTCTACATGCGCGCGCTGACGCTGCAGCGCTACGTGCCTCAGTCCGGCTGGCAGGCCGGGCGTCCGCTGCCCGGGGTGCCGCTGGCCGGTCCACTGCCCCCGGCGACGTCCGGGCCGGCCCGCGACGCGACGGCGGAGGTCGCCAACCTCGGGTTCGAGGACTACTGGCTCCCGGTCTTCGGCGATCCCGTCTCGATCACCGGTCCGTCCGAGACGGAGTGGTCCTACGACGCCGCGGGCGGGATCGCCTACAGCAACCGTCCCCGGCAGGAGGACGGCTGGTCACAGCGGATGCGGCTGCCCGAGCCCTCGGCCGGCGCGCT
>NZ_JADQDD010000043.1 GCF_019263595.1 Pseudonocardia sp. KRD291
GCCGTCCTGCACCGATGCCTCCTCCTGCGCGACCGCTGCGTGCGCGCTCTGCGTGCGGCATACCGGGGGAGCCCGCACGGCTGGGGTGCGACCGCTCCGGCGATCGCTGCCCTGGGCGGGAAGTTTACGGAGCCTCGGACGATGCCGCCGTGCCGGTACCGGCGTCGGCGGGCTGCGGGATCGAACGGCGGCCGGCGGCAGGCCCGGCGAGCTCGACCCGGTCCCCGGCCCCGCGGCGGAACGCGACGGCGTTGCGGCCGGCCTGTTTGGCCGTGTAGAGCAGCAGGTCAGCGTCGCCGATCAGCGGATCCACCTCGGCCGTGGCCACCGGGGCGTGGGTGACCCCGATGCTGATCGTGAGCCGCAGGTCCGGATGCATCGACGACCAGTCGTGCCCGGCGATCCGTTCCCGCGCCGCCTCGCTGATCGCGATCCCGCCGTCGAGGTCCTCGCCGGGCAGGACCAGTGCGAACTCCTCGCCGCCGTAGCGGGCGCAGAACGCGCCCTCGGGCAGCCCGCGGCCGAGCTCGACCACCATCCGCTGCAGCACCCGGTCGCCGAACTGGTGCCCGTGGGTGTCGTTGACCTGCTTGAAGTGGTCGATGTCGGCGAGCGCCACACACAGGCCGGTGCCGGTCGAGGAGTCACCGAGCAGCGCGGCGAGGCGCTCGTCGAGGTAGCGGCGGTTGTAGCTGGCGGTCAGGCTGTCGCGTCGGCTCTGCTCGTGCGCCTCGGCGTGCGCGCGGCGCAGGCGCTCCATCTCCTCCTGCGGGCTGCGCGGCGCGACGTGCTGGCCGTGCAGCAGCCGGACGGCCTCGCGCAGGTGCCGGTAGGCGGGCTCCCACCGGCCGCTCTCGGCCAGCCGCTCGGCGGCCGCGGTGTGCAGCGCGGCCCGGGACGCGGGCGAGCCGGACGCGACGGCCGGGTCGTCGGTCGCGGGGAGGGCCGGCTCGGGGTGCGGTGCGGAACGGGTCCGCTCCGGCGCCCGGCCGGGAGCGCGACGCGCGGCGCGCACCAGCCCGCGCACCGTCCATGCCGTGTCCGTCATCGCCCACCTCCTACCGTTGCTGCTGATGTCGGCGTGGCGGGTGGGGTTCTTGAGGCAATTGCGGTGCAGGGCACCCGAACGCGTGTCCCCCGGCTCAGCCGCCCGAGTTCTCCACCTCGGCGGAGAAGGGAACCGTGTCGTCCTCCGAGTCGTCGAGCCAGTGCTCGGGCAGGACCACCCGGCCGGGTGATCCCTGGCGCCCGCGCGGGCCGTCCGCGTCGGCCGGGAACGGCTCGTCCGGGTCGAGGGTGCCGAGCAGGTCGTCGAGCTCGCCGATGCTCGCGACCATGCCCAGGCTGCGCCGCAGCTCCGGGCCGACCGGGAAGCCCTTGAGGTACCAGGCGATGTGCTTGCGCACGTCGCGGATGCCCTTGTGGTCGCCCATGTGCTCGCAGAGCAGCACGGCGTGGCGGCGCAGCGTCGCCGCGACCTGGCCGAGGTTCGGCGGTTCGGGCAGCGGGCGTCCGGCGAACGCGGCCTCCAGGTCCCCGAACAGCCACGGCCGTCCCAGGCACCCGCGGCCGACCACGACGCCGTCACAGCCGGTGCGGGCGACCATGTCCAGCGCGTCCTGCGCGCTGAAGATGTCGCCGTTGCCGAGTACCGGGACGTGTGACGGCACGTGCTCGCGCAGCCGGGCGATCGCCGACCAGTCCGCGGTGCCGGAGTAGCGCTGGGCGGCGGTGCGCGCGTGCAGCGCGACCGCGGAGGCACCGGCGTCGACGGCGACCCGGCCGGCGTCGAGGTAGGTGAGGTGGTCGTCGTCGATCCCGATCCGCATCTTCACCGTGACAGGGCGGCCCGCCGCGCCCTCGACGGCTGCGCGCACGATCCGTTCGAACAGCCTGCGCTTGAACGGCAGCGCCGCCCCGCCGCCGCGGCGGGTGACCTTCGGGACCGGGCAGCCGAAGTTGAGGTCGATGTGGTCGGCGAGGTCCCGCTCGGCGACCATGCTCGCGGCGGTGCGCATCGCGACCGGGTCGACGCCGTAGAGCTGCATCGAGCGCGGGTGCTCGTCGGCGTCGAACGCGATCATCCGCAGCGTCAGCGGGTTCTTCTCCACCAGCCCGCGGGAAGTGATCATCTCGCAGACGTAGAACCCGGCGCCCTGCTCACGGCACAACCGCCGGAAACCGGGGTTGGTGATGCCCGCCATCGGCGCGAGCACCACCGGCGTCCCGACCTCGAAGGGGCCGATCCGCAACGGCGGCAGCACCCGGTCGCGGGTGGCGGGTTCGGTGTCCGTCCGCCGGTCGCGGACGATGTCCTGCACGGTCACGGGACCGATTGTCCCCCGTGCGCGCCGCGCGCGTGCGACCGCCCTGAGCTCTGCGGTGTCAGAACTCCACGGTCATGCAGGCCGGCCGCTTGCCCGCGGTCCCGGCCTTGCCCGGCTCGGTCATGGTCGCCATGTCGTGCACGATCACCGACTTCGCGCGCCGGTCGGCCGGGAACACCCAGTCGTTGGTGCTGGTCGCGGTGCCGTTGCCCTGGGCGTCGGTGGTGAGGTCGAGCCAGATCTCGTTCCGCGGGTTCGCGAACGCCGGGTCCACGCTGGGCTTCACCGGGTCCTGGTCGAACTGGTAGTGCGCCCCGGCGGCGTCGCCCGCCGACCCACAGGGGTTGACGTGCGCGTGCGCGCCGTAGGTCGTGTTCGGCAGCAGGCCGCGGACCGTCAGCGTCGTGGTCGTCCTCCCGTCGGCGGAGCCGGTCCTGACCGTGGCTCCGGACCCGGCCGGCACCTTCGCCTGGTCGTAGGTGACCGCCTGGACGCCGCCGTCGGTGAACGTGGCACTGACCTCCTTCTCCGACGTCTGCGCTGCGGGCTCGGAGCCTCCACAGCCCACCACGAGGCCGACGACGGGGATGAGGATCACGAATCGGAGCGCGGCGGCGCGGCGGTGGATCATGATCGGAGAGTGTGCACGATCCGGACATCCTGGACTCGCCCCGTCACTCATCCGAGTAGCCCGAGCAGCCCCTTCACCGCGAGGTAGAGCCCCACGACCAGCAACACCCCGGTCACCAGGACCCGCTTGTTCCGTATCCCGAAGGACCGGACCGCCTCGACGACGTCGCGCGTGCCCTGGGGACGCAGGGTCACCAGCGCGAGCGCCGCGATCGGCATCGCGAGCCGCAGGGCGTTGTAGACGACGACCTGGAACACGCCGTTGACCGGCGACGGGTTCGTCTCCAGGATCGCGACCAGCCCGGCGATGTAGAACAGTCCCGGCAGGTTCGTGACCCCGCCGGCGGACGCCGCGGCCGACGCCGTCGGGGTCCGCAGCATCGCGCCGAGCCGGCCGTCGAGCACCGGGCGCTTGTTCTCGCCCGCAGGCTTCCGGTCGCCGAACCGGCCGGTCCCGTAGCCCACCGCGTACACGAGCGCGCCGATCCCGAGAACCAGGTCGATCGCGTACCGGCCGGTCGTCTGCTCGGTGGTCTGCGACGACCCGTCGAACACCGCCACGGCCGCGAGCCCCAGCACGAGGCTCACCGCCAGCCCGGCGATCGTGTACGCGCCGACCAGCCGCCGCGGGTGCGGGGAGAGCAGCAGCGCGTAGACGATCGCGAGCGGTGTCGCCCGCACCGCGCTCAGCAGGCCCAGTACGAGGGCCTCCGGGCTCACCCCGGTCTCCTGATCACCTGCTCACCCTGCCCGAGTGCCGGTGCGCGTGGGGCGGCCGGTCAGAACTTCACGTCGACGCACGCCGAGCGTCCGCCCGCGGTCCCGGCCTTCCCGGGCGCGGTCATGGTGGCCATGTCGTGCAGCACGACCGACTTGGCGCGTCGATCCGCCGGGAAGACCCAGGCCACCGTGCTCTGCGCCCGTCCGGCGCCCTCGGCGTCGGTGGTGAGATCGAGCCAGATCTCGTTCTGCGGGTTCGCGAACGCCGGATCGACGCTGGGCCGGACCGGGTCCGGCCGGAACTGGAAGTGCGGTCCGGCGGCCTCCCCGGTCGCCCCGCACGCGCCGACGTGCGCGTGCGCGCCGTAGGCGGTGTTCGGCAGTAGGCCGCGGACCTGCAGCGTCGTGGTCGTTCCGTTGTCGCCGGACTGTGCCGCCACCGACACCCCGGCGCCCACCGGGACCCGCGCCGGGTCGTAGGTGACCGCCGGCCGTCCGTCCGCGGAGAACGTCGACGAGACCTGGTAGCTCCGGTACGGACCGTCCTGCGCCGGGGCCGCCGGGGCCGCCGGGGCCGCCGGGGCCGTTGGGACCGAGGCCGAGGCCGGGCCCGCCACCCCGGCCCCGAGCAGCACCGCCGCCAGAGGGACGAGAACGGCGATCCGGTGGACGGACGGGCGACGGACGGTCATGACGTCGAGTCTCGTCGCTCGCGACGCTCCGGTCACCGCAAGAGCCACGATGAGGTGGTGCTCGGTCCGCGTGGTGTGGCCGGCCCCCGTAGGCTTGAGCGGCGGCATGAGCGGCCGCGGGGGCCTCTAGCTCAATCGGCAGAGCAGCGGACTTTTAATCCGCGGGTTGTGGGTTCGATTCCCACGGGGCCCACTCATTTGACCTGCGATAACACTGTCTTCTTGATCAGATACGCTCGACTCTTACAATGAAATGGGTTGCTGGTGGCGTTCTGTGTCGGTCGGCAAGGGAACCAGCGGACCGGTCAGACGAGGTATCCGTAGGCACTGTGTACAACGGTCCTCTTCGTTGAGTTGGTGTCCTCGCCCTTGCGGTGGCTCCGCTGCCCGAGGTCTGGTGATCGCGACGTGATCGCGACGCCGGTGCTGGCGTTGGACCTTGCCCACCACGGCGCCGTGAGCGTCGCCGTCGAACCCAGGGACGTAGTGGGCGGTTGGTCATGCGCGCGGCGCGAGCGGTCTCGCAAGCAGGTCCGCGACGTATCCCTAGTCCGATGTCGTTGCCGCGGGGTCTCGCCCCGCATGATCGCGGGAGCGTCGCGGACCGCGTCGACGATGAACTGGTACCCGGTGCAGCGGCAGACGTTGCCGGAGAGGTCCTCGCGGATCTCGGCGTCGGTGGGGTCCGGGTTGTCGGCGAGCATCTCCTGGACGGTGAGCAGGATGCGGACAGAACGGCTAGCGGCCGGCGGGGGTTTGGTGGGCGCGGATGGCCTCGGTGGTCACCGTGCCGGCCAGGCCCCCGAGGGCGATCAGGGACATGAACAACTGAGGGTCGAGGCCGCGGAACTTCGACCCGGTAGCCGCGAACTCGGGGTCCACCGCCGCCGTGCCGGGGAACAGCAGCGCACCCCACATGCCCAGCCAGGCCACAGAAGCCAGCGCGGCGGCCTGCCGGAGGTGCGCGTGGGCGTCGCCGTCGCGCTGGAACAGGACCCGCAGCCCCACCGCGGACACGAGCGGGGACATTGCGATGTACTGCGCGTTGTGGAACTTCGCGTGCGGCGGCCACCGGGGGTTGTGGATGTGCCGGTCAGCCGTGGGTCGGTAGAGGAAATCGGCGATCAACGGGCCGATCCCGATGGCCCCGAGCAGCGAGGCGACCGCGGCCCGGGACGCCGTCGAGGGTCGTTGCGCTCCCCGGCGCGTCACGCCGCCACCGCATTGGCGCGCAGCGGGGTCGGGAACGCCGGGTGGACGGCCAGGGCGGTGATCTCAATAGAGTTGTAGGGGAAGATCGGCAGCGTCCGGAGATGCGCATCGAGCGCCTCGGCGCTCTCGGCGTGCCAGATCCCCAGACTGGTGCCGCTGTCGGGGAGCCGCCACATCCAGGTGATCGTGCCCGAGCCGATGAGGGCCGTCGCGACCTCGCGCTCCCGCGCCATCAGTTCGTCGCGTTCCTCGGCGGACAGCTTTGACAGTTCTCCGGTCGGCGTCGCCTTCACGAGGTAGTCCACGGTGACCTCCTGATCGTTGATCGACAAGGCACGAGACCCGCGAGCGGTGCGCCCGGCGTGATGTCGTGCTGCGACATCACCGTAGCGCTGATGTCGTGATGTGTCATTACTCTTCATCGTCGACCCGTGCCGAGGTGGGAGCAGGGCAGCGAGGAACGCCTGACGGCGGCTGCCCTGCAGCTGCCCCGCGAGCAGGGGTTCGAGAACGCCAGCGTCGTCGAGATCGCGCAGCGGGCCCGGGTCACCAACCGCACGTTCTTCCGCTACTTTGCCGACAAGCGTGAATCCTGTTCGCCGATGCGGACGACTTGCGTGCTGCTCTGGTGGAGGGGGTCCTCCGGGCGTCCGGTGTTGCGGATCCGCCCCGGGTGGTGGTCCGGGTGCTGGCGCAGCACGACTGGGAGGGCCTCGCCCCACGCCGTTCCCGGCAGGAGCGGCAGACCGTCATCGCGGCCAACTCGGAGCTCCTCGAACGTGACCTGCTCAAGCAGCACGTCATGGCGCTTGAGGTCGCCGATGCCCTCGCGCGGCGGGGAGTCGACGAGGGCTTTTTGATCGGCGGGTTCCGGGTTCGATCCCCCGGGGGCCCACTCAATCTCCAGGTCACGGATTCTCACCACGGTCGCTGTCAAGATCACGGGACTACTCCGGGACCGCTTACTTATCCGCGCCGAACATGTCTTCCAGGACCTCGGCGGTCTGACGATCGGTCAGCCGGCGGCTCAGGTACCGGCCCTGCGTCATGCTGATCTTGGAGTGACCGAGCTGGTCACTGATCTTCCGGACAGCCACGTTCGAGTCGTCCAGGAAGCTCGCGACGGTCTTGCGGAGCATGTGACTCACGAGGCCGTCTATCTCGGCATCGTCGCGGACCTGCCGCCACACCCGACGGACGATCGACGGGTCCCGCCAGCCACCGAGCGAGATCGGGAACACGGCCTCCACGCCCGGGCCCGATCGCCAGGCGCCGTCGCTTCAGCACCGTCACGGCCCAGCTCGGTAGCGGCACGAGGCGCTCACCCTTCCGACCCGACTTCGTGGACGGCATGCGGAGCAGGCTCACGCCGGTTCGACGCACCAGCCGCCACCGGATCTCGACCCACGCCGGCCCCGTCGCTCGCTCACTACACCTCCGGCCCGTTCGCGGCGCCGGGTCCGGCTACCCGGCCCCGGGCGCAGCCAGCGGGCGCCCATCCTTCAGAGGCAGGCTCGTCCGTCACCCCCATGACCGCAGGGGAGCCCTCGTCGACATCGTTGGGGTCGTGCCCGGCCAGGCGAAGCAGCCCGAGGCCGTCGTGGTCGACACACACATACAGCACGTAGGGCCGCCCCACCTCGTCGCTGTTGGCCCACTCCATGACGGCATGGATGTCCTGGACACCGCGGATCTCGTACTCCTCGGATGCCGTGCCCTCGAAGAAGTAGACGCGGTATCGGGGTGAGTCGATCTTCCAGGTCTGGTCTCGCGGGTCGACTCCGACGATCTCCATCCGGACACCCTGGCAGTGCTCACGGAGTCGGACAACAGAATGGTCCAGCAGCGTGATCGAACGTTGCGGGCTACATCGACTGAATGCCTCCGGCGGCCGGGATCCGCCCGAACCCGGCACCACTCGGAGATCAGGGGAGTGCGGTGGGCCGGTGATCTCCTCGCGGCGCGCCGAGACGCCTGCCAGCCCGAGGAGCGAGGAGATCACCACCAGGTCCGAACCGTGCGGGAGGAAACCCGCGCGGGATACTTCTCGAAACACAGAACAGTGCGACAAAGCCGGAAACGACCGCATGCGAACCCGGGGACATCACCTTGGCTAGCGAATGGTCTGGCTCTTCGCTATCGCGAAGTCTGTTCGTGACACTATTTCAGATGCTGACCGACGCTTCGAGGCCCAGCCGGAGCGCACGCGCTGTCCACCTACGGCGATTACCCGAAGAAGCACATCCGTCCGCTCATCGGAACGGTCCAGGTCGGCGCGCTTGACGCGGACGTCGTCGACGCGTTCTACGCGGAACTCCGACCCGACCGCACCGAAGCGACCTGCAGCGTCTGCTCCTGCTCGCCGTCTCGATCATCAACCTTCGCCGTCCCGTCGCCCGCCCCGGGCCTTGAGAGAAGGCACCGAGTGTCGTGCGTGCACGGTCAGCGCGGCCTCCTCGACCGCACGGGCCGTGCTCGCCGCGTCCGGATCCCAGTCGAGCAGCAGCATCCGGGGCCACAGGACGTAGTTGGCGATCATGCCGAGGAACTGGGTGGCCACGAGGTCGGCGTCGTCGAACTGGAGGGTGCCGGCGCGCTGCTCGGCGAGCAGGTGGTCGCGCACCGAGTCGAAGAACGGCATCTTGCCCAGGTCGAAGTGCGTACGCCCGAGTTCGGGAAAGCGCGGGAGCTCGGCGATGACGATGCGGAACAGGTCGGCCATGCCGGGGCGGGTCAACAGGTCCGCATACCGGGTGCCGAGCGTCGACAGGGCGGCCAGGGGATCGCCGGGCACGGGAGGGGTCTGCTCGTCCTCGGTGGCCCACGACGTGGTCACCATCGCGCTGAACAGCTCGGCCTTGGTCGGGAACTGCTTGAACAACGTGGCGCGCGAGACCCCGGCCTCAGCGGCGACCTTCGCCAGCGACGTGCCGTCGTAGCCGAGATCGAGGAAGAGCCGACGAGCAGCACCCAGCAACGCCTCCCGGTTCCGCAAGGCCAGGTCGCGGTGATACCGCGTCGCACCGGATGCCACCGACTCGTTCCCGTCCATCGCCACCCATCATGCCGGAACTCGACCCACGAGGCGAGCCGCTTGACTCACCTCTTCGACCGTGGTCGACTCGATTGTGAGGTGAGCGGATCGACTCACCACGTGGCGAGGAGGAGACGATGGGACGATTCGACGGACAGGCGGTGCTCGTGACCGGCGCCACCGGCGGGATGGGGCGCAGCCATGTGCAGGCGTTCCACCGCGAGGGTGCCGCCGTGGTGATCGCCGCGCGCGACGAGGCGGCCGGGGTCGCGCTGGCCGAGCAGCTCGGGGACAGAGCGCTGGCGGTCCGCCTGGACGTCACCGACGAGCAGCAATGGACGGCGGCGATCACCGCGGCCGAGCAGCGATTCGGGCCGATCTCGGTCCTGGTCGCCAACGCCGGAATGCAGCATCCACCGACGCTGCTCGAGGACGCCGACCGCAGCGTGTGGGACACCGTCACCGCCGTGAACGTCACGGGCACCGCGCTCGGCATCCGAGCGGTCGCCCCCTCGATGCGCCGCGGCGGCGGCGGCGTCATCGTCACCGTCGCCTCGACCATGGGCCACGGTGGCACGGCCGCGTTCGGACCCTACGTCGCCACGAAGTGGGCCGTGCGCGGACTGACCCGGACCGCGGCGCTGGAGCTGGGGCGCGACGGCATCCGTGTGGTGTCGCTGACCCCGGGGGTGGTGGCCACACCGTTGATCACCGAGCCGCTCGCCGAGGGGGTGCCGGCCATCGCCGAGGTCTTCGACCCCGAGCCCTTCGCCCTCCCGCGGATGGGTGATCCGGAGGAGATCAGCCGCGCGCTCCTGTTCCTCGCCTCTCCCGACGCCGCCTTCATCACCGGTTCGGAGCTCGTCATCGACGGCGGGCTGCTGCTCGGCCCGGCACTGCCGGCCTGAACAGTCGCGGCGGCGGCGGCGGCGGCGATAGCGATGGTGCTGGTGCGTCGGCGCGGACGGCTCACGCGTCCGGTCGAGCGGCGAGACCGTCGAGAACGATGCCGAGATGCCTTTCGAACCGCTGGTCGCCGTCGTCGTGGAGGTGTCCGGCCTCCTTCACCAGTGATGCGCCCTCGCCGAGCCAGGCGTCGCGCTCGGTGACCGAGTAGCGCGCCGGATCGGTCTCGGCGGACTGGCGCCGCTCCTGTTCCTCGATGACGAAGCCGACGACGAACGCGGTGACCACGTCGACGGCGTCGTCGGCGTCGGCGGGCTTCCAGCCGGCTGCGGTCCAGCGTTCGAACAGCGGCTCCTTCATGCGGACCACATCGGGGTCGGTGAGCCGGGTGCCGCTGAAGATGCGGGCCCCGTCGCGGTGGAGCAGGTACTCCGAGCGCAGGACGCGGGCGTAGGCGGCGAGGTCGTCGCGCCAACCGTCACCCGGCGCGACCGCGGCGAGGGCGCTGCTCACCCGGCGCATGACCTCGGTGGCCATCTCGTCGAGCAGCTCCTGCTTGTTGTGCACGTGCCAGTAGAGGGCGGGGGCGCGGACGTCCAGCCGGGAGGCGAGCGCGCGGACGGTGAGGGCGTCCATGCCCTGGTCGTCGAGGAGCTCGAGCGCCGCGGTGACGATCCGCTCCCGGGTGATGCCCTTGGTCATGATTGACAACTTAACGGTGTTCAGGCACGCTGGCTACAGCATTGAACTTAGTTAAGGAGATCCTGATGCGTGCTGCCGTCGTCACCGCCCCCGATGCGTCACCCGTCTGCGGTGACGTCCCCGAACCGACGGTCCCGCCCGGTCACGAGCCGCTGAACCTCGTCGGGGCCGGCCTGCACAACATCGTTCGCGGGCTGGCCACCGGGCAGCACTACGGCCGCGGGCAGATGACGTATCCGCTGGTGCCGGGCATCGACGCGGTCGCTCGCACCGGCGACGGGCGCCTGGTCTACACCGGCTACGCGCGCCCGCCCTTCGGGACGATGGCCGAGCGGTTGGTCGCTCCCTTCCAGGCGGAGGTCCCGGCGGGTGCGGATCCGCTCGCGATCGCCGCGGGCATGAACCCCGGCCTGTCGGGCTGGATGGTCCTCACGTCGCGGCGCAAGGAGGTGGGGGCGTTGGGCACCGTGCTGGTGCTGGGCGCCACGGGGATGTCGGGCAGCCTTGCCGTGCAGGGGGCGTTGGCGCTCGGGGCGGAGCGGGTCATCGCCGCCGGGCGCGATCCGGAGGCGCTGGAGCGGCTGCGCGGCGCAGGAGCGACGACCGTGTCGCTGACCCACGACGGACCCGACGGCCTGGAGAAGGCCCTGGCCGATGCGGTGTCCGAGACGTCGCCCGGCCTCGTGCTGGACTACCTGTGGGGGCCCGTCGCCGAGGCCGCCTTCGCCGTGCTGGGGCGCAGCGGCGAGGACGCCGAGGCGGACACCGCCTACGTGCAGATCGGCTCGCTCGCGGGCCTGGAGGCGTCGCTGCCCGCGGACCTGCTGCGCAGCCGGCGGATCCGCATTACCGGGAGCGGTGTCGGGTCGCGGTCCGCCGAGGAGATGCTCGCCGAGGCGCCGGAGGTCATGGCCCGCTTCGCCGACGGGTCCCTGCAGCTGCCCTACAGCGCGTTTCCGCTGAGCCGGGTCGGTGAGGCGTGGGCGCACACCGGCCGCAGCCGCGCCGTCATCGTGCCGGACTGAGCCGTCCATCCAGGAGAACGTGATCGGAGAGGGCAGAGCCATGCAGAAGAGAGCACTGGTGGTGGGGCTCGGGATCGCCGGGATGTCCGCCGCGATCGGGCTGCGGCAGGCGGGTTGGACGCCGGTGATCGTCGAACGGGCACCCGAGCGTCGGACGGGGGGTTACTTCATCTTCATGTTCCCGGAGGGTGTGCGGGCCGCGGCCGATCTGGGGGTCGCCGACCACCTGCACACCCGCAACCCGGAATGGAGACCGGGCGGGGACTCGTGGTCGGTGGACCGTCGGGGCAGGCGGAAGCCCGCTCTGGGACTGCTGGACACGCCCAGCGGGCTGGCGGCGGTGCTGCGCGGCGACATCGAGGCCGCGTTGTGGCAGAGCATCACCGGCGATGTGGTCGACGGCGGGATTGAGGAACCGGTCGAGGTGCGGTTCGCGACCACTCCGGTCGAGATCACCGAGGGCGCCGGCGGGGTACAGGTCCTGCTCGAGGACGCCGGCACCGGGAAGCAGTGCCGCGAGGACTTCGATCTCGTGGTCGGCGCGGACGGGTTGCGCTCGAGCGTGCGCCGGATGGTGTTCGGCCCGGACGAGGACTACATGGCGAACTGGAAGGCGATGATCTGCGCGTTCCAGCTGACGGAGCAGGTGCCCTCCTACGAGCCGAGCGACAGCATCATCGTCGCGCGCCCGAGGCGTGCGATGTGGGTGTTCGGACTCGCCGACCACGCGCCCTGCGCGTGGCTGACCTACCGGACCGAGGACATCCCGGACCGGTTCGCCGGGTCATCGATCGAGCAGGTGCGCGCGGCCTTCTCCGGGATGGACGACGACCCCGTGGTGCGCCACGTCCTGACCTCCCTCGAGGAGGCCCCCGACCACGTGTTCGACTCGATCCACCAGGTGAAGATGCCCCGGTGGAGCGCGGGCCGGGTCGTGCTGGTGGGGGACGCGGCCTGGTGCATGAACACCTACTCGGCCATGGGCTCGTCGTCCTCGCTACGCGGTGGCGCCGCACTGGGCGCGGCCCTGCAGGAGCACCCCGACGACCTCGACACCGCTCTCGAGGCCTGGGAGGCCGGCCTGCGTCCCTACGTCACCAGCCAGCAGCGTTCCGCACGGGCCAAGCAACAGAGGTTCGTTCCGTCCAGCCGCCCGGTCGAGGTGCTGGGGTCGGTCGTCCTCGATCTGGTCCGCAGGGTCGTCCACCGCCGGATGACGGCGGAGCACACCGCATCGTCGGCCCTGTCCGGCACGGCGCGGTGACGGCCATGCGGAAGCGAGCGCTGGTGGTGGGACTCGGGATCGCGGGGATGTCCGCGGCGATCGGGCTGCGCCGGGCCGGTTGGACGCCGGTGATCGTCGAACGGGCGCCGGAGCGGCGTACCGGGGGCTACTTCGTCGGGTTGTTCCCGGAGGGTCGGCAGGCCGCGGTCGACCTGGGGATCGCCGATGCGCTGCACACCCGCAACCCGGAACGGGCGGCGGGCGCGAACTCGTGGTCGGTGGATCGTCGGGGTGGGCGCAGGCCGGCTCTGGGATTCCTGGACCAGCCCGGCGGGCCGTCGGCGGTGCTACGCGGCGACATCGAGGCCGCGCTGTGGCAGAGCATCACCGGCGTCGAGGTGCGGTTCGCGACCACCCCGGTCGCGATCACCGAGGGCCCTGCCGAGGTGCAGGTCCTGCTCGAGGACGCCGGTACCGGTGCGCAGTACACCGAGAGCTTCGACCTGGTCGTCGGCGCGGACGGGATGCGCTCGAGCGTGCGCCGGATCGTGTTCGGTCCGGACGCGGACTACCTGACGACGTGGAACGCGATGATCTGCGCCTTCCAGCTGAAGGAGCAGGTGCCCTCCTACGGGGCGAGCGACAGCATCATCATCGCGCGCGCCGAGCGGGCGGTGTGGGTGTTCGGGCTCGCCGACCACGCGCCGACCGCGCTGTTGACCTACCGGACGACGGACATCCAGGAGCAGTTCAGCGGGTCGCGGGTCGAGCGGCTGCGCTCGGTCTTCTCCGGGATCGACGATCCCGTGGTCCGGCACGTCCTGGACTCGCTGGACGAGGCCCCCGACCACCTGTTCGACTCGGTGCACCAGGTGCGGATGCCGCGGTGGAGCACGGGGCGGGTCGTACTGGTGGGAGACGCGGCGTGGTGCATGAACCTCTACTCGGGTATGGGTGCCACGTCCTCGCTGCGCGGCGGCGCCGCACTGGGCGTGGCCCTGCAGGAGCACCCCGACGACCTCGCCGCCGCTCTGAACGCCTGGGAGGCCGGGCTGCGTCCGTTCGTCACCGGGCACCAGCGCTCCGCGCGGCTCAAGCAGCAGATGTTCGTCCCGTCCAGCCGTCGGGCCGAGGCACTGCGCTCGGTCCTTCTCGGTCTGGCCCGCCGGATACGGAGCCGACGGCCGGTGATGGAGACGGGCGGGCCGCAGGCCCCCGCGCTGTCCGGCGCGTCGCGATGACGACGACGTCCGCGTCGAGGACTAGTCGTTGTCGGGGTCGGCCGTGCCGCCCACGGACGCGACGATGTCCGGGATCTCCTGGCGAGGGCCCGTGGTGAGGTCGGCGGGCGGGCAGAACACGAGGTTGCAGCCGGGTGGGGCGTACGGCCCGATCCCCACGCCGTTGCCGAGGACCTTCGGATCGAGGTAGTTGGCGGGGTCGAGGTTCGGGCTCGCCGCATCGGGGGTGTAGGGCCCGGGGTCGGGGACGTTCTGGTCGCGGACTCCGCGCATGAGGATGCGGAAGAAGTTGTAGTACAGGTCCGCGCTGGGGCTGGCGCTGGCGATGGCCTGCGGGTCGGGCGCCTTGTCGCCGAGGAGTCCGGTCCAGGTGACCGTCATGTCGAGGCTGGGAATGAATGCGATCACCCAGCGGTCCACGGCCACCAAGGCCACGTACTACAACCGGTTCGGCAGCAAGGACGACCTCTATGCCGCGTGCCTGCGCCGCGAGGCCGAACGGATGCGCGCCCATCTGGTCACCGCGTACGAGTCCGCCGACGTGCTGGGCGTGTCCGAGCAGCTCGAGGGCGACATGCTCGCCTTCTTCCGCCATGCCGCCACCAACCCCGCCGGCTTCACGTTGCTGTTCGGCCCCGAGGCCGCCGGCCCCGCGGCACGCATCCGGCAGTCGCTGCTCGACGCGATCCGCGAGGAGGTCGCGCGGCGGGTCCGCCGAACCCTCGACGCTCACCACCCGCACGCCTCGGCGTCCGCCGACATGATCGCCGCGATGATCATCGGCGTAGCCGTCCACGGCACCTACCAGGCTGTCGTCGTCGAACCGACCAGTCCGGAACGAGCCGGTGCGATGGCGAGCTCGTTCCTCATCGCCGCCTGGCGCAACATGGACCCCGAGGTCCTTGTCGACACACCGTGAGTGCAGGGGCCGAACGGCTCACCCAGCGACAACCGTCTCTACTCGGTCGTGCCTGTGAGCGGCCGTCGTATGTCCTGGCCGTGGACGACGACCTCACCCAGCCACGCCGGCGTGTGGCCCGAGGCCGCGACCGTGCTGTCGACGACCGCACGGAAGCGCTCCAGCGTCTTCGCCGGTGTGGCGCCCCTGCGCTCGGCCAACCGCCGGTCGTTGTGGACGTCGAAGTCGGAGCGCGCCGCGAGGACGCTCCGGAACCACGGAATCCACCGATGGACGCCGGAGATCACCAGGAGGCCGGGCGAAGGGCCGACCGCGCTTGACATAGGTAACTGAACTACGACTATGTTGATAGTTCCTGGAGGGCGGCCCGGCTCGATCGCCCGGCCCTGATCGGAACGAGGTTCGGCGATGCCGCAGAGCACGTCCTTGACCACGGTCTTCGTGCACGGGTTCCTCGACGACGCCGCGGTGTGGAGGCCCGTGCTGAGTCACCGGTCCTGGCGAACGCCGAGCGTGGTGGCCGAACTGGCGGGGATGGCCGGTCGACCGGACGTCGATGGGCCGTACACGCTGGCCCGGCACACCTCCGACGTCGTCGATCTCGTCGACGGGATCACCGGGCCGGTGATCCTGGTCGGGCAGAGCCTGGGTGCCCAGGTGGCCGAGCTCGCGGCGACGCGGCGTCCGGACCGGGTGGTGGGACTGGTGCTCGTGGCGCCGGTCCCGCTCGCGGGGAGCCGGCTGCCCGCGGAGGCGGTCGCGCCGTTCAAGGCGCTCGGCGGCGACGGCGAAGCCCAGCGCGCCGTGCGGCTGCAGCTCTCGGTCGGGTTCCCGGCCGAGGAGCTCGAACGTCTCACCGTCGCCGGCGGGTCGACGACCGTCGACGCCGTCTCCGACACCGTCGACGCCTGGAACGACGGTGATCCGGCCGGCTCCGCGAGGTCGACGGTCACTGCGCCGGTGCTGGTCCTCCGGGGAAGCCGGGACCCGTTCGTCACCGCGGAGATGCTCGAGTCCCAGGTGGTGCCGCGGTTCGCCCGGGTCACCACGACAGAGGTCGAGGGTGCGGGGCACTGGCCCCACATCGAGCGCCCGGAGCTGGTCGCGTCCTTGATCGACAACCTGGTTGCGGGAGCCACCGAGGCCCCCGCGGCGGGACAGCAGCGCAACACGTCCGACGGGGTCGACGAGCACGGCTGGACCACCGCGTTCGCACGCCGAAGCCCCACCGCGTTCACCGACACGTTCGCCCCGGGCGTGGTGCTGCAGGCTTCGGTGCTGCGCGCTCCGGTCCGGGGCGCCGACGCGGTGTCGCAGGTGATGGCCACGGCCAGCGACATCTACACCTCTCTCGTGTTCACCCACCAGGCGCGCAACGGCGAGCGGACCTATCTGGAGTGGAACGCGACCCTGCACGACGGCACCGAGGTCAGCGGGGTCACCCGGCTGGTGGCCGATGCGCAGGGCCGCACCCTCGACATCGCCATCCATCACCGCCCGCTCGACGGCGCACTGACGTTCTCCGACGAGCTCGGGCAGCGCCTCGAGGGGCGCATCGACCGCGACACGTTCCATCGGACAGGAGCAGCATGACGAGCGCCGCGTTCCATCGGCAGGACACCGAGTTCACGGCGGACGACGGCACCGTGCTGCGGGGGTGGCTCTACCTGCCCGACGGTCCGGGACCGCACTCGGCGATCTCCATGGCCCACGGGTACGCCGGGACCCGCCGGCACGGGCTGGAACCCTTCGCCGAGGCGTTCGCGGCCGACGGCCACGTCGTCCTCCTGCACGACCACCGCGGGTTCGGCGACAGCGGCGGTGAGCCCCGCCAGGACATCGACCCCTGGACCCAGATCGCCGACTGGCGCCGGGCACTGTCCCATCTCGAGTCGCTACCGGACGTGGACAGCGAGCGCCTGGGCCTGTGGGGGACCAGCTACGCCGGAGGCCACGCCCTCGTCCTCGGCGCCACCGACCCGCGGCTGCGCGCAGTGGTCGCGCAGGTTCCGACCGTCAGCGGCGCCGAGCAGACCCGCCGCCGGGTCCGGCCCGAGGACCTCGCGGGCTTCCGCGCCGGGCTGCTCGACGATGAGCGCGCCCGCGCGGCCGGTCACCCGCCGGCACGGCGCGCGATCGTCTCCGACGATCCGGCGGTCCCGGCCTCCTACCGCGCCCCCGACGCGGTGGCGTTCTACCTGCAGGACCTCCCGGCCGGCATCTGGGCCAACGAGGTCACCGTGCGCTCGACCCACGCCGCCACCACCTACGAGCCCGGGGTGTTCGTCGAGCGGGTCAGTCCCGTGCCACTGCTGATGGTCGTCGCGACCCACGACACCGTGACGCTGACCGACACGGCGCTGGCCGCATACGAACGAGCCCTCGAACCCAAGCGCCTGACGTTGATCCCCGGCGGCCACTTCGACCCCTACGTCGCCGAGTTCGCCGCGGCGAGCGGAGCCGCCCGGGCGTGGTTCGCCGAGCATCTGCCGAATCGGAAGGAGTGACCATGTCCCACCTGTCGGTGACGTTCGAGAACGATGTCGCGACGCTGGTGCTGCACAACCCCCCACAGAACCGCATCGGCACCACCATGGTCGACGAGCTCGACGCCGCCCTCGGCGAGATCGCGGCCGGTCAGGCGCGCGCGGTGCTGCTGCGCGCCGAGGGCCCGGACTTCAGCTTCGGCGGGGACATCGAGCCCTGGCCCGGCTGGGAGCGCCAGGAGATGCGCGGACACTTCGAGCACTTCCTGCAGACGTTCAACCGCTTCGAGCGGCTCCCGATCCCCACCATCGCCGCGGTCCGGGGACTCTGTTTCGGCGGCGGGCTGGAGCTGGCCGTCCGCGCCGACCTGATCTTCGCCGGTGCCACGGCCCGCTTCGGGCACCCCGAGCAGTCCATCGCGATCGTGACCCTGCTCGGCGGGATCTACCGCATCGCCGAGCGGGCCGGACGCTCCCGGGCCATGCGGTGGGCATTGACGTCCGAGCAGGTTCCGGCCGCAGAGATGGAGCGTTTCGGCGTCGTGGACCGGGTGGTCGACGACGACGCCCTCGACGAGGAGGCGGCGGCGTTCGCCGCGCGGCTCGCCACCGGACCGACGCTCGCGCACGCCGCGCACAAGTCGCTGCTGCGTACGTGGGCCGTCGGCGGGGTCTCGGCGGCCGACGAGGCGATCTTCGACGTCGCGATGCCACTGTTCGCCAGCGCCGACACCCGCATGGCCATCCCGGCCGCCGTCGACGCCCTGCACGCCGGCCGCCCCCGTCCGCCGATGCCGTTCGAAGGTCGCTGAGATGACCCCGACGGATCCGCGCGCCGTGTTCCCCGGAGGTTCCTGATGATCATCGACACGTCCGAGCTCGACGCCACCGCCGCCTACAAACTGCTGATCGGCAGCATCGTGCCCCGGGCGATCGGGTGGGTCAGCACGCTCTCGGTCGACGGCGTCGCCAACCTGGCCCCGATCTCGTTCTTCACCGCCGTCGGTCGCAAGCCGCCGATGGTGTCGCTGACGATGCAGCCGCGCTCCACCGGCGAGTTGAAGGACACCTTCACCAACATCCGGGACACCGGTGAGTTCGTCACCAACCTCGTGTCGCTGCCCCAGGCCCACCTGATGCACCGGACCGCCCAGGAGTTCCCCTCCGACGTCGACGAGTTCGACGCGGTGGGCCTGGAGAAGGCGCCGTCGGAGGTGGTGGCGGCGCCCCGCGTGCGGGACGCGCCCATCCACTTCGAGTGCCGCCTGGAACGGATCATCCCGGTCGGCGACCTCGACGACCACGTGGTCTGGGGGATCGTCGAGCGGGTGCACCTGCGCGACGACCTCTACCTCGACCGCGGCCGCGTGGACACCGCCGCCCTGGCCCCGGTCGGGCGGCTGGCTGCTGAGTACACGCTGGTGGAGAACGTCTTCACCACGCCGCTCGACGAGGGTGTGCTCGACGCCCGCGGTGGGCGGATGCGCCGCCTGGACGAGTACGACCCGGAGTTCAGCCCCATCGACACCGACGCCTGGTCGCCTTCGGGATCGGTACGCACCGAGCGCTGAGCGGCTCGTCCGCGGCTTCAGCGACCGTCGGCCCCGGCCGTCGCGGACGCAGCGGCCCGCCGGCGGGCCCGGGAGGCACGAAGGTTGGCCGCGTTGCCGCAGATCCGCACGTCGTGCCATGCGCCGCTGTTGTTGCGGGAGCGGTCGTAGAACGCCACCGCGCAGCGATCGTTGCGGCAGGTCTTCAGACGCCGCCAGGTGTCGGCCCGCTGGGCCTCGAGAACCTCGATGAGGACCTGTCCCACGACGGCGCGCCAGCTCTGGCCACGGGGCTGCAGGCTCACCGTTCCGTCGGCGCCGAGCGCGAGCCCGAGCGAGGCGGTGCGCAACTCCGGTGTGCCCGCCGCCGATCCGGTGTCACGGTCGGCCGTGAAGACGACGCCCCTCAGGTCCGAGCGAAGCGCCTGCAGCTCCTCGAGCCCCCGTTCGTCGAGGCCGGCCGGGGGCGCCGCACGGCCGGTGGCGTGGGCCCAGCAGGCCATCGCGGAGTCCAGCCAACCCTGGGCGGTCTCGACGTCCTGGAGGAGATCGACGTGTCGAGGGCGTCCGGCGGGGATCGTGTTCATCAGCTCCTGCACGAGCGACAGGCCGCCATCGGCCACGGCGGTGTCATAACGTGACGTCGCGGGCCAGGCCATGGCCTCATGGTAGCGCGGAACTGCCTCACGGACTGATGCGTCGACGATACGCCACTGTCGTGGGCTGTCGCGGGCTGTCGCGGCAGCAGCAACTGGTTCGTCGCGGTCGGGGTCAGGCGAGGTTCGGGTAGAGCGCGGCGACGCCACCGGACAGTCCGGCCCGCACCTGCCTGCTCAGGTCGTCGGCGAGGATCTCCGCCGTGCCGGCCTCGAGCTGGTCGAGCGTGAGCTTCGCGACCGCCGCGGGGTCGGACTTCGGGTCGTCGATCCCGGAGGCGAGGTCGGTGTCCATGTAGCCCACGTGCAGGCCACTGACGCGGATGTTGCGGGAGGCGAGCTCGATCCGCAGCGCGTTGGTCATCGACCATTCCGCCGACTTCGCGGCGCTGTAGGCGGCCAGGGAGGGAAGGGTGAACCACGACAGCACGCTGAGCACGTTGAGGATGGCTCCGCCGCCGTTGGACTCGATCACCGGCGCGAACGCGCGGGTGACGCCGAGGGTGCCGAACACATTGGTCTCGAAGTCGCGGCGCACGTCCGCGAGCTCGCCGGTGAGCAGCGGGGCCCCGGTGGCGATACCGGCGTTGTTGATCAGCACGGTGACGTCGCGGGCCTGCGCGGCCGCGCGGTCGACCGAGTCGGCGTCGGTGATGTCGAGCGTCATCGGTCGCACTCCGTCGAGGTCCACCGACTCCGCCCGCCGGGCCGCGGCATACACCGTCGCGCCCCGCCCGACGAGCTGTTGTGCCAGGTGTCGCCCGAAGCCGCGGTTGGCGCCGGTGACCAGGACGGTGCTGGAACTGAGATCGAGCGACATGGCAGGTCTCCTCTGAGTTGGAAATTCCAAGCTAGCAGGCTGAAACGGATCGGCCAACTCAGAGGTAGCCTGCAGGCATGGCGAAGGCGATTCGAGGTGGCGAGACATGCGCGATCGCCCGGACGACCGATGTCCTGCGGGACCCGTGGACGTTCCTGATCCTGCGTGAGGCGTTCGGCGGGGTGACCCGCTTCTCCGACCTGCGCGCCAACCTCGGCGTGGCCAGCGACGTGCTGACCCAGCGGTTGGACTCGCTCGTGTCGGCGCAGGTGCTGCGCCGCGAGCAGTACCGGGAGGCCGGCAGCCGGACCCGGTCCAGCTACCACCTCACCGAGGCCGGCGCCGAGCTGAAGATCGCCGTCGCGGCGCTGCAACAGTGGGGAGACGCCCACCTCCCGGTCGAGTGCGGCCCGACCGTGGCGCGCCGCCACCGGTCGACCGGCGTCCCGCTCGAGGTCGCGTTCGTCGACCCCGACGGGCGTCGGGTCGACCTCGTCGATGCCGACTTCGAACGCACGGCTGCATACCCGACGTGATCAGGGCCGGTTCTCTCCGGTGTTCAGGCCGGGGGCTCGTCCGCGACGGGGGTCGAGGTCGAGGCGTCCCCGTCGTCGGCGCCGTGCTCGGCGTCGTCGTCGCGTTCCTGGTCCGCGGTCGAGCCGAACACCCGCTCCTCGACCGTGTCGAGGGCCTCCTCCGGGTCCTGCGTCGGGTCCTCGGGCATCTCGTGGCGTCTGTCGGGCGATTCCGCGCTGCTCATCCCGGGGGGTTCCCCGCCGCGATGCCCGGTACGCCCCGCAGGACCGACGGGATGTCCGCGCCGCGGAACCGTCCCGGTGCGCGGCCGGGCCGCACACCGGGACGGGACGGGCTCAGATGCCGAACGCCGACCGGACGTTGGCGCCGGCCTGGTCGTAGGAGCTGCGGGTGTGCTCGAGCGCGCCCATCATCCACCAGAACCCGTGGATCATCGTGGGGTTGTGCTGGTGGTCGGCCGGGACGCCGGCGGCGGTGAGGGCCCTGGCGTAGGCGGCGCCCTCGTCGCGCAGCGGGTCGAAACCCCCGGTGATGACGGTCGCCGGCGCCAGCCCGGACAGGTCCGCAGCCCGCAGCGGGGAGGCCATCGGGTCCTCGATGTCCGCGGGACCGCGCAGGTAGTGGGCGTAGAACCAGTCCATCGCGCTCTTGGTGAGCAGGTAGCCCTCGCCGTTCTCGACCCGGGACGCGTACTCGCCGCCCGCGTCGACCGCCGGGTAGATCAGCAGCTGGTGGACGAGCGTGGGGCCGCCCCGTTTCACGGCCAGCTGGGCGACGACCGCGGCGAGGTTGCCGCCCGCGCTGTCGCCGGCCACCGCGATGCGGGCGGGGTCGATGCCCAGGGTCGCGGCGTTGTCGGCGACCCAGACGGTCGCGGCGTAGCAGTCCTCGGGGGCGGCCGGGAACGTGTCCTCGGGGGCCTTGCGGTAGCCGACCGAGACGACCGTCGCCCCGAGCGTGTTGACCAGCGACCGGCACGGCTTGTCGGCGACCTCGATGTCGCCGATCACCCAGCCGCCGCCGTGGAAGTAGACGAGCACCGGCTGCGGGCCGTCGCCCGGGGCGCGGTAGACCCGGACCGGGATGTCGCCGGCCGGGCCGGGGACGGTGGCGTCGGAGACGCTCGCGACGTCCTCCGGCTCGCCCTCCAGCCCGATGAACGCCAGCGCGGCCTCCCGGGCCTCCGCGACCTCCATCTCGGAGAAGTCCTTCATCCCCTGGGCCTCCATGGCCGCCAGGAGTGTCTGTGCCTGCGCGTCGAGTGTCTGTGCGTCGAGCGTCATTGCCCACCTCGGATCTCGGTACCGCGGCCGTCGACCGGCCCGGGGTCGACATCACACCGCAGTGGCCGGTCCGTCAAGACCGCGGCACGCTGATCCCGTACCGGGAGATCCGCCGGTAGGTGGTGGCCCTGCTGAGTCCCAGCGTGTCGGCGGTCTCGGTCACGCTCATCCCGTGCTCGGCGAGGCAGCGCACGATCTCGTCGCGCTCGAGGGCCTCGATCCGGGTGAGGGTCGTGGGCGAGGAGGACAGCATCTCCGGGGGCAGGTGCCGCACGTCGATCACGGTGCTGCGGCTCGCCGCGTCCCGGACGGTGCGGAACAGCTGCTCGGCGTTGCCCGGCCAGGAGAACGTGCGCAGGGCGCGGGCGGCGGCCGGGGTGAACCGCACGGTGCGGTGCGTCCGCTCGGCGAAGTGCTCGGCCAGCGGCATGACGTCGGCGCTGCGGTGCCGCAGCGGCGGCACCTCCACGACCACGTCGAGCAGCCGCGCGAGCGGTTCCGGGACGGCCGACGGATCGGGCGCGGTGAGGCTCAGGGCCTGCTGCGCGCCGCCGCGCACGATCCCGGCCAGCTCGTCCGCGGCCCAGGACGGCAGCTCGTCGACCCGTCCCGCGATCACACTCGTGTCGTGTTTGCGCAGCTCCGGGGACCACAGGCCCAGCCAGGCCGCGGTGTCGCGGGCCGCCGGGGGACGGGCGTGCAGGACCCGGCCCCGCGGCCGGACCTGTCGCAGCGCCGAGGCCAGCAGCGCCGTCTTGCCCACTCCGGGCTCCCCGACGACGCCGACGCACGCACCGGCCGTCAGCGCGTCCTGCACCTCGAGCAGCGCGCCGCGCCAGGCGGCCGACATCCGCGCCGACGGGTCCGGGGCGTGCGGCCGGTCGTGGACGTGGAAGACCTCGCCGCGCGGCGTCGGCCGGGGTGTGGCGCCCCGGCTGCGGGCCAGCATCAGCGCCGCCGTGTGACCGGCCGCGGTCTGGGCCAGCGCGAGCAGCAGCCCGGCCGAGCGCTCCGACCAGGTGGTCAGGTTGATGCTGCCGAGCAGGGCGCCGTCGAGGGGGTCGAGGACCGGGGCGGCGGCGCAGGTGTAGCCGTGCAGCTGGGAGCAGTAGTGCTGGTCGCCACGGACCAGGGACGGGACCCGGTCGGCCAGGGCCAGGCCGAGCCCGTTGGTCCCGGCCTCCCGCTCGGAGAAGGCGAAGCCCGGCGCCAGGTAGCTGCGGTCGAGCGAGCGGGCCAGCGGTCGTTCCCGGCAGACCCGGCTCAGCACGATCCCGTCGGCGTCGGTGAGCATCAGGCTGACCGGCTCGCCGGACAGCCCGGTCTGCAGGCCCTCGAGCACCTCGTGCCCGCACCGGTAGAACAGCGACTCGTCGTCGACCGATCCGCTGAACGCGGGGCTCACCGCGTCCAGGGACACGCCGTAGGTCTCGCTGCGGTGCCACGACGCCGACAGCCTCGGCGCGGCCGGGACGATCCCGCCCGTGGTCTCCTCCGGCATCTGCGCACCTCCCGCGGTCCGTCCCCCCGACTCTGACACGGCAGCCCGTCGGTCCCCCTGCGACGCCCGTCTCAGGTTGAGACGACGATCATGACCGCGGGGGCTCCCCGCTGCCTACCGTCCCGCCCGACGCGGACGCCGCCGTCCGCGTCGGGAGGAGAGACGACGATGTACTCGAACGACGGTGAGTCCTACTTCATCCTGGACGCCCATGTCGCCCTCTGGGACGCGCGCCCGGAGAACCAGCGCAACATCCACGGCAAGCAGTTCATCGACTGTTTCTACGACTACCACCGCAACCTCAGCCCGGAGTCCGAGGTCTGGCCCTACGAGGACTACCTCTACCAGGGCGGCGAGCGTCTGATGAAGGACCTGTTCACCGACGGCTACGTCGACCACGCGATCTTCCAGCCGGCCCACCTCGGCGAGTTCTACAACAACGGGTTCGGTCAGACCGAGGAGGCCTTCGCCCTGGCGCAGGCCAACCCGGACCGGCTCACCTACAACCACCACTGGGACCCCCGCAACGGCGAGCAGGGCCTCACGCAGCTCCGCGAGGACGCCAAGCGGTTCAACCTGAAGGGCGCGAAGCTCTACACCGCGGAGTGGCACGGCGACTCGCGCGGCTGGAAGCTCGACGACCCGTGGTCCTACCGCTACCTGGAGGCCGCCCAGGAGCTCGGCATCAAGAACATCCACATCCACAAGGGCCCGACGATCCGCCCGCTGGACCGCGACGCCTTCGACGTCGCCGACGTGGACAAGGTCGCCACCGACTTCACCGAGCTGAACTTCGTGATCGAGCACTGCGGCCTGCCGCGGCTCGAGGACTTCTGCTGGATCGCCACCCAGGAGCCGAACGTGCACGCCGGTCTGGCCGTCGCGATGCCGTTCATCCACAGCCGCCCGAAGTACTTCGGGCAGATCATCGGCGAGCTGCTGTTCTGGATCGGCGAGGACCGGATCCAGTTCTCCAGCGACTACGCGATCTGGACCCCGCGCTGGCTGGTCGAGGCGTTCGCCGCCTTCGAGATCCCGGCCGAGCTCTCGGAGTACGCGCCGCTGAGCACCGCGCAGAAGAAGAAGATCCTCGGGCTGAACGCGGCCGCGATGTACGACATCCCGGTCCCTGCCGAGCTGCAGCTGAGCACGGACGTCCCGGAGGAAGTGGCGGTCGCGTCCTGATGCCCACCCCGACGACGCAGCCCACCACCATCCACGACCTCGCGGCCCGCCACGACCAGGCGTTCCACGCCCTGGACGCCGTGGTCGACCCGGAGCTCGACGAGCCGATCACGGACCTGGAGTTCGTCCGGTCCCTGCACGTCGACGGCGACCGGGTCGAGGTGCACCTGCGCCTGCCCACCAGCTTCTGCGCACCGAACTTCGCCTACCTGATGGCCTCGGACTCCAAGGACGTGCTGAGCGCGCTGCCCTGGACCGGGCAGGTGGTCGTCGAGCTCGACGACCACCACGACTCGGACCTGATCAACGCCGGCCTGGCCGCGGACGCCGGCTACCGCGGCACGTTCGCCCACGAGGCCGACGACAGCCTCGACGACCTGCGCCGCACGTTCCGGCGCAAGGCGCACACCGCGGCCATGGAACGGGTGCTGACCCGCCTGCTGCGCGCCGACCCGGACCGGGCCGAGGTCGACCTGCACGGCGTCACGCTCGGCGACCTTCCCGACGACGACACCACCGCGGCGCTGCTGCGCCGCCGGGCCGCGATCGGCCTCGGCGACGCCGCACACCTGCCGGTCCTGGTCGATGACACCGGGCACGCGTACCCGGCCGACGAGGTCCCGCTGCGGCTGCGGATGGCCCGCTCCACCCGGATCTCGATCGAGGGCAACGCGCACTTCTGCCGCGGCCTGTTGCGTACCCGCTACCCCGGTTCCACCACCCCGGCCACACAGGAGGCAGCGTCGTGAGGGCAGTCCAGGTCGTCGGCTACCACCAGCCGCTGCAGATGACCGACGTCCCCGAGCCGACCGTCGTCGAGCCGTTCGACGTGATCGTGCGGATCGGCGGTGCCGGCGTGTGCCGGACCGACCTGCACATCCTCGAAGGACAGTGGGCCGAGAAGTCCGGTGTCACGCTGCCGTACACGATCGGGCACGAGAACGCGGGCCACGTGCACGCGGTGGGCAGCGCCGTCACCAACGTCGCCGAGGGCGACAAGGTGATCGTGCATCCGCTCATCACCTGCGGGCTGTGCCGCGCCTGCCGCTCCGGCGACGACGTGCACTGCGAGCAGAACCGGTTCCCCGGGATCGACACCGCCGGCGGCTACGCTGAGTACCTGCGCACCTCCGCGCGCAGCGTGGTCAAGCTGGACGACTCGCTCGAGCCGGCCGACGTCGCCGCGCTCGCCGACGCCGGCCTGACCGCCTACCACGCCGCGGCCAAGGCGTCCCGGCGTCTGGGACCGCGCGACACCTGCGTCGTGATCGGTGCCGGCGGGCTCGGGCACATCGGGATCCAGGTGCTCAAGGCGCTGACCCCGGCGAAGATCGTGGTCCTGGACCGCAACCCGGATGCGCTCGAGCTCGCCATGAAGATCGGCGCGGACGAAGGCGTCGTCGCCGACGGGGGCCAGGTCGACGAGGTGCTGTCGCGGACGAAGGGACGCGGCGCCGAGGTCGTCGTCGACTTCGTCGGTGAGGGCGGCAGCACCGCGGAGGGACTGCGGATGACCCGGGAGGCGGGCGACTACCACGTCGTCGGCTACGGCGAGAACGTCGACGTCCCGACGATCGACCTCGTCTCCTCGGAGATCAACGTCGTGGGGAACCTGGTCGGCAGCTACAACGACCTGTGCGACCTGATGGAGCTCGCGGCGCGCGGCCTCGTCCGCCTGCACACCTCGACCTACCCGCTCGACCGCTTCCAGGACGCCCTGGACGACCTCGACGCGGGCCGGGTCCGGGGACGGGCGATCCTCGTCCCCTGACAGCGGGTACGACACGGGCGGCGGTTCGCCGGAACCGCCGCCCGATCGTCAGAACGTCCGCACGACCGACCTCGGCGCGACGGTCCAGGTCCGCGGATGCCGCTCGCCCTGCGGCGGTGCCTGCAGCAGCAGGACCGCCCGCCCCCCGCGCAGCACCGGCCGGACCCAGTCGCCGAGCTCGACCAGGTCGTCGGCGGCCGGGACGCGGCCCGCGGGATCGGCGGCCCCGTCGATCGGGACGGCGTCGCACAGCGCCGCGTAGGTGAGGCGCTCCGGGAGCCGGCGGGTGCCCGGCATCCACAGGAAGAAGCCGTCCGCACCGGACAGGTGCAGCCCGACGCCGGCGAGTGCGCCGAGCACGCCGTCCTCGGTGCCGCCGTGCCCGGACAGGTGGACCCCGACCCGCGCGGCCAGGGCGCGCGCGTCGGCGACGTCGAGCACCTCGGTCTGCGCCGAGCGCCCGAACGCGGCGAGCAGATCGCGGGCCCCCGCGTCGAGCCGCGCGGGGACACAGACCGCCAGGCCGGGGTCGGAGCCCGGCGCGCTGTGGGCCTCCAGGTACGCGCCGACGACCTCGGCGAGGAGCTCGGGCGTCGTGCCGGGACCGGAGCACCAGGCCAGGCAGGCGTCGCTGTTGTGCGAGGTGTAGGGGATCCGGGGATCGCGCAGCAGCTGGTGGCGGGTGGCGCCGGCGCAGGCCCCGAGGCCACGCTCGGACAGCTCGGCGAGCAGCTGCTGGGCGAGCCACCCGGTACCACGGCTGGTGAGGTTGTCGGTGTCGTCGATGCCGATCAGGACGTCGACGTCGGCGAGCGAGAGCCCGGTCAGGGGGTCACCTCGACGTCGGTGACGTCGCGGACCCATCGGGAGGGGTCCAGGCCCGGGCCGGCCAGCTTGACGGTTCCCCGCCGCGTGGTCGCGAGGAGCAGGTCCGGGCGCACCTCGCCGGCGGCGAGCGTCACGGACTCGCTCGGCCCGACCACCCGCACCGTGCGGTAGCCCGCCGCGTTCGCCGAGGTCAGCACGCTGACCAGCGACGGCCCGGTCTGGGTGGTCTCACCGCCCGACCGCGGTGTCTGCACCGAGACGGCGGGCAGCCCGTTCAGACGGGCCGCGTCGAACCGCTCCGCCGCGGCGCCGGTGCGGACCGTCACGGCGTAGCCGTCCCCGGCGGGGCCGCCGCCGGAACCGGGCCCGGTTCCGGCGCCGGTCCCGGGCCCGCTCCCGCCACCGCACGCGCCGGCGAGAAGGACCGCGCACATGGCGAGCAGGACGCCGCACCGACGAACGCGCATACGAGGAGTCTCCGAACGTTCGTGGGCGCAGATCCGTGCGCGCTGAGGCCTGTGTAACGCAGATGCGGTCGGTAGTCTTGTCCAGGATTCCGGCGTTCCGCAACCGGTCCGCCCATGAGTCAGGGAAAGGCGCCACCGATGACGTCGATCGAGAGCCCCGGCCCGCGCGACGTGGCCCCGTGGCGGCTCCGCGCCGCGCACGCCGTCGACGGCGTCGGGATGCGCGCCGTGCTGCTCGGGCTCGTCACGGTCGTGGCGATCGCGGTCCAGGCGGAGCTGCGGCTGCCGACCGGGGTACCCGGTCACCGCGGGGTGCTGTGGCTGGGCCTGCTGGTCGCGACGGCACTGACGGCGAGACGGGCCGGGGTCACGACGGCCGTCGGGCTGGCGTCGGCCGGTGTCCTGCTCGGAACCGGGATCGGGCCGAACGGGGTCCTCGGCGTCGCGCCTTACGTGCTGGCCGCCGCGGCGGTCGACGCGGTGTTGCTGGCCGGCGTGGTGCGCCGCCACCCGGTCCTGCTGGCCGTCCTCGCGGCGCCGATCCACCTCGTCGCCCTCGTCGTCCCGCTCACGCGGAGCCTGCGGGTCGGCGTCACGCTCCCGGCGATGCTTCCCGGGATGACGACGGTGATCGCGCTGCACGTGCTCTTCGGCCTGGGCGCAGGACTCGCCGGGTGGGGACTGAGCAGGGCCGTGACCCGCGCCCCGAGGTGACCGCCTCCGCCGCGGGTCAGGGGGCGGGCCAGGAGTTCCGCGCGCAGCCGTCGAGGCCGAGGGTCTGCTGCTGCATCACCGGCGCCGGACGGCCGCGGCCCGGGCAGGGCACGTGACCGTGGCCCAGCCAGTGCCCCACCTCGTGGTTGACGACGTAGTGCCGGTAGGCGGTGAGGTCGGAGGCGTACTCCGGGGTGCCGTTCGCCCACCGCGCCGCGTTGATCACGGCGCGGGACCCGCTGCGGCAGGACAGGGCGGCGTTCGTGTCCAGCGGCGCGCAGAAGCGGTCGGTCGTGGCCGGGCTGGCCAGCACGACCTGCAGCGGCGCATCGCCCGCGGTGCGGGCGAACCCGACGGATCCGTCGTGCCCCCAGCCGCGGGGTTCGTTGAGCGTGGTCGTCACGAACGTCGCGAACGCGGCCGGGTTCACGTGCACGCCCTGCTCGACCTCGACCCGCACCGGAACCGTCCGGGCGCGCCGGGGCGCCGGCGTGGAGCCAGGGGCGACGACGAACCGGCCGTTACCGGCGCGCGGGACCACCCGGTCGAGCAGGCC
>NZ_JADQDD010000430.1 GCF_019263595.1 Pseudonocardia sp. KRD291
TCCCCCGCCGAACGGTGCCCGAGCGCTCCG
This sequence comes from Pseudonocardia sp. KRD291, assembly GCF_019263595.1. GTDB lineage: Bacteria > Actinomycetota > Actinomycetes > Mycobacteriales > Pseudonocardiaceae > Pseudonocardia. The sequence goes on from NZ_JADQDD010000430.1 coordinate 31, forward strand.
TTCGTCCAACTCCGCTGCACGAACGAAGCGCTCGTCCAACTCGGTCCGGAGAGCTGGTCACCACATCAGCGCCGCGACGGCCAGGGCCGCGACCGTCGTCACGGCCAGCAGGGGGCGGACCAGCAGCTCCACACGCGACCACACCTCGGTCCAGGAGCCGTCGTCGCTGTAGGCGTTGGACAGCAGCGGCATCGCCAGGCGGCCCGCGGCGAACCCCGCGGCCAGGACGAACGCGCCGGGGAACGGCAGCACCAGGACCACCGCGGCGACGCACAGGTGCGGCAGCGCGGACGGCGAGTAGGTCCGCACGCCGGTCCCCATCTCGAAGCCGAACTGCAGCGCGCCCCACTCGCGCAGGTGCTGCACGCGTTCGGGCACCAGGCGGCGGTTCTCCGGCACCCGGAAGCGCCACAGCCCGGCCTCGCGCCCCAGCACGGCCAGCGCCGCGGCGGCGAACAGCGCCCGCAGGACGACGTCGGGGACGAGCGCCTGCGGGAGCGCCCCGAGCACCGCCGCGACGAACGCGACGAGCACGGCGCCGGCCAGCAGGCCGGAACCGAAGTACCGCAGGACGGGTGCACCGCGCCAGACCGACGCGCTCAGCAGGAACGCCGAGTTGTGGCTTCAGACCGAGCCGGAGTTGGCGAACCCGGCACCGCCCCCGGCGAGCATGATCAGTGCGAGCCCGACGGCGACCGGGGGCACCCCCGTCCCGAGCAGCCCGGCGGCGGCCAGGGCGGCGACGAGACCGGCCAGCAGCAGGGCCGGGACCAGCGGATGCAGCCACCGGCGGCCGGCACGGGCCGGGGCGGGCATCAGTCGTCCAGCGTGCAGGCCGCGATCGTCACGGCGCTGTACTCGGACCCGTCGGGGAACGTGGCGACGGTCCAGGCGTCGGAGCAGCGGTAGCCCTTCCAGCGCCACGCGTTGCGGCCCTCGCAGTCGTTCGCGATCCGCGTGGAGTGGTAGGTCTCGCCCTTCGAGGAGTACCGGCCCTCGCGGTGGTAGGCGGTGTCGTCGCACGGGAAGCTGCCGCGCCGCCAGCCGCCGAAGCACACCGCGGCCGGGCTGGAGGCGGTCCACCAGTTGTTGGCCTCCTCGTCGTAGCTCTCCGGCGCGCAGTTCTTGAACTCCGACGTGGCACCCGGCTCGAGGTCCTGGTCCTCCACGTCGCCCGAGGCCGAGGCCCGCTGCTTGGAGATCAGCCAGTCGATCGGCACCAGCGCGCCGGCCGCCGCGGCCACGAGCAGCGAGCGGACGACGACCCGTCGGCCGGGGCGCATCGCCCGGATCTGCGCGACGACCCCGCTGGGCCGGGCATCCGGCGCATCCGGCCCCGGCGCGGAGGTGGAGGGGATGTCGTCCAGGCGGGTCATGACCGGGTTCCTTCGACGAGGTCGAGCAGCAGGGCCCGGACGTCGGTGTCCGGGTAGACGAAGCTGCGGTGGCTGACGGTGCCGCCGGCGTCCACGGCGAGCAGGGTGGGCGCGTAGCCCTCGAACAGGTCGGCGCGCACGGTGACGTCGGCGAGCAGCTCGGCGTGCGGGCCGGTCGCGGCCCCGGCCAGGTCGGAGGCCCGGTCTACGAGCCCGACGTACCGCGCGGCCGGCTCGGCCCCGGCGAGCTCGGTCGCCACCTCGTTGACGCATCCCCACATCGTGAGGCAGGACGCGCACGACGTGTCCAGCACGGCGACGATCGCGACCTTCTCTCCCGCCCGCGGTGCGACGGCGGCCGGGGCGGGCCGCCCGACCAGCGCGGCGTAGCCGGACAGGTCGGTACCCCGACCGGCCTCCAGCGCCTTCACCCGCGCGTACACCGCGATGAGCGCGGTCACCGCGAACAGCGCGACGAGCAGGGCCAGCAACGCGACGGCCAACGGCAGCGACATCGGCTCAGCTCCCCCAGCTCGCGCCGAGCGCGGACAGGGCACCGACGACGCCGTCGTCGCTGAGCCCGGTCACCGGCCGGCCGGACTCCGGGCCGAGCAGCACCACGTTCAGCACCGCCGTCGGCGTCGCGACGACGTAGCGCCACTGGTGCGGGGTGCCGGCGACCGACGCCTCCTGGCCGGGCTCGAGGCGCCGCTTCGCCTTCCACAGCTCGCCGCCGGGCAGCAGCATGCCGGCGTGGTCGGGCAGCGAGGGCAGTGCCTCGGTGCCGCGCCGCAGCATGATCACCGACTCGGCGCTGCGGCCGATCACGGTGACGTCGGGCTGTTGGACGAGGTCGCGCGCGGCCGGCGACAGCGTCGCGCCGCGCTCGGAGTCGACGAACTGCAGCGTGGAGAGCAGCGCGTTGATCCCGGACACGTCCGGGGCCGGCCCGCCGAACCAGGTGGTGGCCTCGTTGTACGGCCCGGCCAGCACGAGTGCGGCGTCCGAGCGGTCCGGCGCCTCGTGCAGCACGGCGTCGAACCCGCGGAAGCTGCGGGTGCTGGTGCGCGCGCCCGGCATGATCGTCGTCGGGATCACGCGGTGCTGCCCGGCCGGGGCGAACGAGAACTGGCGCGACATCTGCCGGCCGGCGAAGCGGGTGGAGCCGTACCAGTCCTGGCGTCCGAGCGCGGCCGGGAGACCCAGCCGGACCGGGTCCCCGGTCGGTGCGACCCGGGAGATCTCGGTGACCTCTGCGGGGTCCGTGACCGGTGCCGTCATCCGTGCCTGCTCCTCGGGCTCTCCGCACGCCACACGGGATCGGGCGCGTCCGTACCGGACAACGACCGGTCTCACCACGGGTCACGGAGTCACGCGGGAGTCACCGCAATGGACCATCGGAGCGAGCGGTCCGGGCCGGCACAGATCACCCGAAGCGGACGAACCGACCAGGCCGGGCAGGTAACGCTCCCCGATCAGGTGATCATGGGATCGGGGCCGCGGCGTCGAGCGCGGCATAGGCGACGAGCCGGTCGGCGAGCTCGGCGGTGTGCGAGAGCATCACGTAGTGGCTGCCGTCCATCTCGTCGGGGGCGACGCCGAGGCGGTCGGCGACCATCGACCGGACGAACGCGGCCGGGAACATCTTGTCGTCGCGGCAGAGCAGGTACGACGTCGGTACGTCCGGCCAGCCGTCGCCCGGCCAGACGGCGTCGTAGGGGGTGTCGGACTGCCCGCGGTCGTGCGCGAGCGCCTCCGCGGCCAGCGCGGCGGGCAGGTCGTGCACGAACCGGGCGGTCTCGTCGTCGGGGTCACGGCCCTCGGCCTCGTCCAGGGCGCGCATCGCATCGCTCTGGCCGGTCGCGTCCCACCACTGCGCCGGGGACTCCCCCGGCGCCGGCACCATCGCGGTCAGCAGCACGATCCGACGGACCGGGATCCGGTCGACGACCAGCGGCGCGGTGAAGCCGCCGAACGAGTGCGCGACCACCACCAGGTCGTCGTCGGCCGCGCCGGCGTCGCGTACGTCGGCGGCGACGGCGTCGGCGTAGTCGCCGAAGTCCGCGGTGTCGTCCTCGCAGGGCAGCTCGACGGCGACGGCGCGGTGCCCGCGCTCGCGCAGCGCCTCCTGCAGCGGCCCCCAGTACCAGGTGTCGGTCCCGGCGCCGGGGATCAGAGCGAAAGTCGTCATGCACGGTGGACCGACACCGGCGCCGGATCTCATCGGTCCGGCTACC
>NZ_JADQDD010000431.1 GCF_019263595.1 Pseudonocardia sp. KRD291
TCGTGCTCGGGCTGGTGATCGCCCGGCGGCGCCGGATCAGCCTGCGCGAGCGCGACGAGCAGGCGAACCTCGAGACCGGTGAGAAGGCTCCGCCCAAGGGCGGCACCTACCAGGCCGGGGGAGGGTTCAACTTCTCCTCCGGGACGGCGACCGCTCCCGAGCGGCCGGCCGCCTCGACCCCGACGGAGACGACCCCGACGGAGACGACCCCGACGGAGACGACCCCGACCGAGACGACCCCGGCGGAGACGGGCACGGGCTCCGCGGCGCCCGAGAGCACCACCGAGATCCCGGCGCCCGGCGGGACCGCCGGCACCGCCACGACGACCGGCGCCGTGGGCACCGCAGGGCACACCGCGGGGGACACCTCCACCGACACCGCGGACGACGTGCGCACCCCGCCGCGCGGGATGGCGATCCCGGACGGTGCGACCGAGGCCCGCACGCCGCCGTCGGGGATCGCGGTCGTCGACGCACCGACGCCGCCGAGGGGCACGCCGGCCGTCCCGAACAGCCCGGTGATCGACACCCGGGAAGCGAGCAAGGACCCGGCCACCCAGCAGATCGACACGCGGTCCGCGGCCGGCACGGCCGCCCCCACGGACGCGCCGGCAGCGGACGCCTCGACGCAGACCGTCCCGGCTCCGGACGCGTCGACACAGACGGCCCCGGAGGCCCCGGAGGCGCCGGAGGCCCCGGAGGTTCCGACGCAGAGCGCCCCGGCCGTGGCCGGGACCGTCGCGCCCACCGCCCCGGACGAGGACATCCCCTCCGCCGACGGGCGGCTCAACCGCCTGCGCGGACGGCTCTCGCGCTCCCGCTCCGGGCTCGGGCAGAGCCTGCTCGGCCTGCTCGGTGCCGGGCAGATGGACGAGGAGTCCTGGGAGGACGTCGAGGCCACCCTGCTGCAGGCCGACCTCGGCCCGGAGATGACGCAGGAGATCACCGACAAGCTGCGCGAGCAGCTCGCCGCACGGGCCGTGCGCACGTCCGAGGGCGCCCGTGCGGTGCTGCACGACGTGCTCACCGAGTCGCTCGACACGAACCAGGACCGTTCGGTCCGGGTGCTGCCGCACGACGGCCGCCCGGCCGTGGTGCTCGTGGTCGGGGTGAACGGCACCGGCAAGACGACGACCACCGGCAAGCTCGCCCGGGTGCTGGTCGGCGGCGGGCACACGGTCACCCTCGGGGCGGCCGACACGTTCCGCGCCGCCGCCGCCGAGCAGCTCGTCACGTGGGGCGAGCGCTCCGGCGCCTCGGTGGTCCGCGGCGCGGAGGGGTCGGACCCGGCCGCGGTCGCGTTCGACGCGGTCAAGCGCGGCACCGACGAGGGGGTGGACGCCGTCCTGCTCGACACCGCGGGCCGGTTGCACACCAAGACCGGCCTGATGGACGAGCTGGGCAAGGTCAAGCGCGTCGTGGAGAAGCAGGCCGAGGTGGACGAGGTGCTGCTCGTCCTGGACGCCACGACCGGTCAGAACGGGCTGACCCAGGCCCGCGTGTTCGGCGACGTCGTCAAGGTCACCGGGATCGCGCTGACGAAGCTGGACGGCACCGCCAAGGGCGGCATCGTGTTCCGCGTGCAGCGCGAGCTCGGGGTGCCGGTCAAGCTCGTCGGCCTCGGCGAGGGCCCGGACGACCTCGCGCCGTTCGAGCCGAAGGCCTTCGTCGACGCGCTCCTGGACTGACGCCGGGGACCCGGACCGCGGTGATCGGGCGGTGACCGAACGCACTTGTCCGTTGGGGTAACCGCGATGTAACCGCGGCGGAAGGCTCGTTCACGTCCCCGCAACGAATACGGTCATCGTCCGAAATACGCCACTCCCAGGATTCTCCCACCTGCCGCGACGGCTCGCGGCGCAGAACGGGAGGGAGTTGCAGTGGGAGTCCCGGACACCGGCGATACCGCTTGGATGCTCGCCAGCGCAGCGCTGGTGCTGCTGATGACCCCAGGTCTGGCGTTCTTCTACGGGGGTATGACCCGCAGCAAGAGCGTCCTCAACATGATGATGATGAGCATGTCCGCCCTCGGGCTGATCGGCGTGCTGTGGGTGCTGTTCGGCTACTCGATGGCCTTCGGCAACGACGTCGGCCTCGGCCTGCTCGGCAACCCGTTCGAGCACCTGGGCCTGTCCGGGCTGTTCGGCGGGCAGTACCTCGAGGGTGACGCCGGGGAGGCGGTGAGCATCCCGCTGGTGGGCACCATCCCGGCCACCGTCTTCGCCGCGTTCCAGGCGATGTTCGCCATCATCACCGTCGCCCTGATCTCGGGTGCGGCGGCGGACCGGCTGCGTTTCGGCCCGTGGCTGGCCTTCGCCGGCGTCTGGGCCACCGTCGTCTACTTCCCGGTCGCGCACTGGGTGTTCTCCTTCGACGGCGTCACCGCCGAGACCGGCGGCTGGATCGCCAACAACCTGGCCGCGATCGACTTCGCCGGCGGGACCGCGGTCCACATCAACTCCGGTGCGGCGGCGCTCGCACTCTGCCTGGTCCTCGGCAAGCGCCGCGGCTGGCCGCGGGAGCCCATGCGTCCGCACAACCTGACGCTGGTCATGCTCGGCTCCGGCCTGCTGTGGTTCGGCTGGTTCGGCTTCAACGCCGGTTCGGCCGTCGCCGCGGACGGCGTCGCGGGCATCACGTTCGTCAACACGCTCGTCGCCACCTCGGCCGGCATGCTCGGCTGGCTGCTCACCGAGCGCATCCGCGACGGCAAGCCGACCTCGCTGGGCGCAGCGTCCGGCGTCGTGGCCGGTCTGGTCGCGATCACGCCGTCGTGTTCCTCGGTCTCGCCGGTCGGCGCGATCGCGGTCGGCGCGATCGCCGGCATCGTGTGTGCTCTGGCCGTCGGCCTCAAGTTCCGCTTCGGCTTCGACGACTCGCTCGACGTCGTCGGCGTGCACCTCGTCGGCGGCATGGCCGGCACCTTGCTGGTGGGCCTGTTCGCCACCGAGTCCACCCCGGCCGGGGTGAACGGCCTGTTCTACGGTGGCGGGCTCGACCAGCTCTGGCGACAGGCCGTCGGCGCGTTCGCGGTGCTGATCTACAGCTTCGTGCTCAGCATCGTCATCGCCTACATCGTCAAGGCCATCTTCGGCCTGCGGGCCACCGACGAGAACGAGGTCGGCGGCATGGACGAGTCGGAGCACGCGGAGAGCGCGTACGACTTCTCCACCCTGCGGGTCGGCGGCGGCCTGGGCAGCAGCAACCGCCCGATCGTCACACCCGGCGGCACCGCACGTGAGCCGCAGGTCACCGCCACCACGAGCAAGGAGGGCTGAGCGAGATGAAGCTCGTGACGGCGATCGTCAAGCCGTTCGTCCTGGAGGACGTCAAGGGCGCGCTGGAGCAGATCGGCGTGCTCGGCCTGACGATCAGTGAGGTGCAGGGCTACGGCCGGCAGAAGGGCCACACCGAGGTCTACCGCGGCGCGGAGTACTCGGTGGACTTCGTGCCGAAGGTCCGGGTCGAGGTCGTCGTGGACGACGCCCTGCTGGACAAGGTCGTCGACGCGGTGGTCGAGGCCGCGCGTACCGGCAAGATCGGTGACGGCAAGGTCTGGGTGAGCCCGGTCGAGACCGTCGTCCGCGTGCGGACCGGCGAGCGGGGCACCGACGCCATCTAGAGGCGGATGATCGAGA
>NZ_JADQDD010000432.1 GCF_019263595.1 Pseudonocardia sp. KRD291
CTCGTCGGTGCGCACCACCTGGGCGTAGGAGTCCGCGGCCAGCGACGCCGACACCGCCTTGGTGATCGCGATGAACGGTGTCCGCTCGGGGATCTCCAGCAGCGCGAGCCGGTGTTCGGAGCAGGCACGCAGGACCTCGCCCGGGATCGCGTCGTGCCCCAGCCCGGTGCCGAAACCGAGCCCGACCAGCCCGTGCCGCGCGAGCCCGGCGACGTAGCCGGCCGGCCCGGCGGCGTCCGGCCCGAGGCCGGTGGTGAGCAGCAGCTCCCCACCGTCCAGATAAGGGGTCGGGTCCGCGAGCTCGCTGCTGTGCACCCAACCGACCTCGCGGTCCAGATCTGCGGAGGAACACACGGACCGGAGTCCGAGGCTGCGGTCCGCCAACAGCTTCCGCAGCGTGATCGGCATCGCGCACCCCCGTCTGAACAGTCCGAACCTGGACGGAACGGCCATGTCACCGCACCGATACCGACGATCCGGACACTACCGCCGAGTGGTGTCGTGGATCACGCTGGCGCCACACCCGAACCGGCCGGCAAGGAAGTGAGACCAGGTGACCCAGACCGCGGAGCGTTATGTCGGCTCGAGCATGCTGCGCAAGGAGGACCCGGCCCTGCTGACCGGGCGGGGGACGTGGGTCGACAACATCGTCCCGGCCGGCACGCTGCACCTGGCCGTGCTGCGCAGCCCGCTGCCGCACGCGCGGATCGACCGGATCGACGTCACGGCGGCGCAGGCGCACCCGGGGGTCGTCGCCGTGCTCACCGGTACCGACCTGGCCGGTGAGTTCGCCGCCGGCATCCCCTGCGGCTGGCCGGTGACCGAGGACATCAGGATCCCCGAGCACATGCCGCTGGCGACCTCGGTGGTCTCGCACGTCGGTGACGGCGTCGCGGTGGTGCTGGCCTCCGACGCGAACGCCGCGCGCGACGCCGTCGACCTGGTCGACGTCGAGTACACCGCCCTGCCCGCGGTCGTCGACATCGAGGCGGCGATGGAGCCCGGCAGCCCGCTCGCGCACGACGACCTGGGCACCAACCACTGCTACACCTGGCCGCTGGCCACCGGTGACGTCGACGCCGCGTTCGCCGAGGCCGACGTCGTCGTGCGGGGCCGCTACCTGCAGCAGCGGGTGATCCCCTCGCCGATGGAGCCGCGCGCGGTCGTGGTGACGCCGGACCCGGTCGGCGGCGGGTTCACCGTCTACACCTCGACCCAGGTGCCGCACTTCGTGCGCGACATCCTGGCCGCGATCTGCGGGGTGTCGGACACGAAGCTGCGGGTCGTCGCGCCGGACGTCGGCGGCGGGTTCGGCGCGAAGCTCAACGTCTACGCCGAGGAGGCGCTCGCGCTGGTGTTGGCGCGCCGGCTGGGCAAACCGGTGAAGTGGACCGAGACCCGTTCCGAGCACCACCAGGGGACGACGCACGGGCGCGGGCAGGTCCAGCGGATGGCGATCGCGGCGAACCGGGACGGGAAGATCCTGGGCATGAAGGTGGAGCTGCTCGCCGACATGGGCGCCTACCTGCAGCTGCTCACCCCGGGCATCGCGGTGTTCGGCGCGTTCACCTACTGCGGGCTCTACGACTTCGGCTCGTACTCCTTCGAGTGCAAGGGCGTGTTCACCAACCTCACCCCGACCGACGCCTACCGCGGTGCCGGCCGCTCGGAGGCCGCCTACGGCCACGAGCGGATCATGGACGACCTGGCCCGCGAGCTGGGGATGGACCCGGCGCAGCTGCGGCTGCGCAACCTGCACCCGAAGTTCCTCGAGCCGCGCACCGTGCCGTCCGGGGTCCAGTACGACTCCGGGGACTACGAGTCGTGCATGCGCCGGGCGATGGAGCTCGTCGACTACGACGCGCTGCGCGACGAGCAGGCGCGCCGTCGCGACTCCGGCGACCCGGTCCAGATCGGCATCGGGATCGGGAACTTCACCGAGTCCGGCGGCCTGTCGCCGTCCAAGGTCGCGGCCGGGGTACGGCTGCAGTCCGGCGGCTGGGAGCAGGCCACGGTGCGGATGACGACCAGCGGCAAGGTCGAGGTCGTCACCGGCACGTCACCGCACGGGCAGGGCCACGAGACGGCCTGGTCGCAGATCGTCGCGGACTCGCTCGGCGTGCACCCCGACGACATCGAGGTGCTCCACGGCGACACGATGGTCGCCCCGTTCGGCCGCGACACCTACGGCTCGCGCAGCCTGCCGGTCGGCGGAGTGGCGGTGCACCTGGCCGCGGGGAAGGTGCTGGCCAAGGCGACGACGATCGCGGCGCACCTGCTCGAGGCCGACGAGAAGGACCTGGACTTCACCGGCGGGCGGTTCTCGGTGGCCGGCACCAGCGGACCCGGGGTGACGATCCAGGAGGTCGCCGGCGCGGCGTCGCTGGCCGCGGACCTGCCCGAGGGCATGGAGCCCAACCTGACCGCGGACCACGCGTTCGACCCGCCGAACTTCACCTGGCCGTTCGGCACGCACATCTGCGTCACCGAGGTCGACACCGAGACCGGGTTCACCCGGATCCGGCGCTACGTCGCCGTCGACGACTGCGGCGTGATCGTGAACCCGACGATCGTCGAGGGGCAGCTGCACGGCGGGATCGCCCAGGGCATCGGGCAGGCGCTCTACGAGCAGGCCACGTTCGACGCCGAGGGCAACCCGACCGCGGGCACGATGGCCTCCTACACCATCCCGTCCGCGACCGACCTGCCGTTCTTCGAGCTCGACCAGCAGGTGACGCCGTCCCTGACGAACCCGATGGGCGTCAAGGGCATCGGCGAGTCCGGGGCGATCGGCTCGTCGCCCGCGGTGGTCAACGCGGTGATCGACGCCGTCGCCCACCTCGGGGTGACCCACGTGGACATGCCGGCGACCCCGGAGGCGGTGTGGCGGGCGATCCGCTCGGCAGGCGGCTGACAGGGGCCCCGCGACGGGCCAGACTGCCTGCATTCCCGCGACCGCAAGGGGAGGAGACCTCATGGTGGCCATCAACTGCGACATGGGCGAGTCGTTCGGCATCTACCACTGCGGCGATGACGAGGGGCTGCTGCCGTTCGTGACCGTCGCCAACGTCGCGTGCGGGTTCCACGCCTCGGACCCACGGGTGATGACGCAGACGGTGCGCCGCGCGAAGGCGCACGGCGTCAAGGTCGGCGCGCACCCGTCGCTGCCGGACAAGGAGGGCTTCGGCCGGCGCGAGATGAAGCTCGACCGCGACGAGCTGACCGCGGCGGTCGTCTACCAGATCGGTGCGCTGTCCGGCTTCCTGCGCGCCGAGGGCATGGAGCTCAACCACGTCAAGGCGCACGGCTCGCTCTACGGGATGGCCTCGCGCGACGAGGAGGTCGCCGCCGCGGTGGCCGACGCCGCCGACGTGTTCGACGCCCCGCTGATGGGCATGGCCGGCACCGTGCACGAGAAGGTCTGGGGCGACCGCAAGGCCGGGTTCATCTCGGAGTACTACGCCGACCTCGACTACCGCGACGACGGCTCCCTGATCATCACCCGGGTGCACGAGGCGTTCGACCCGCAGGCCTCCGCCGCCGGTGCCGTCCGGGCCGTCACCGAGGGCAGGGCGACCTCGGTCAACGGCAAGGACCTGCCGGTCCGCGCCGACTGCGTGTGCGTGCACTCCGACACC
>NZ_JADQDD010000433.1 GCF_019263595.1 Pseudonocardia sp. KRD291
CGGGCCCTCGGGGTGATCGGTCCCGCCGTGCTCGGACACGGTCCTAGCCGACCTGGTGCAGCCAGGTGACCGCCCCGCCGTCGCCGGCGAAGCGGAAGGACTCCAGCTCGTCGTCCCAGGCGGTGCCCAGGAGCTGGTCGAGTCGCCTGGGCAGCTGCGCCCCGGAGCACTCGGCCATGATCGACCGGATCTGGTCCTCCGGCAGCACGACGTCACCGTTGGCGCTGGTCCGACCGCGCCACATCCCCAGGCCGGGGACGTGGGCGAACCGCTCGCCGTCCATCCCCGTGCTCGGGTCCTCGGTGACCTCGAAACGGAGCATCGACCACGCGCGCAACGCGCCCGCGATCGCTCCCCCGCTGCCGGCGGGCCCGGACCACGAGCACTCGGCCCGCATCTGTCCGGACACCACCGGCTGTGGCGACCACTCCAAGGACACCCGTGCCCCGAGGACACCTGAGATCGCCCACTCGACGTGCGGACAGACCGCAGTCGGCGATGAGTGGACGAAAACCACCCCGCGTGTGCTCACTGCTACCTCCGCTGTACGTCGACGAGGATCGTCTTCCCCTACGTCCTCGAACGTGCTGCGTGGTGCATGCGGCAGAGCGTGGTGTCGATACGACTTCGTGCTGTGTCCGGTGATCTCCTCGCGGGTCGGATGACGTTGGGCGCCACTGTGCCGTATCCGGGTGCTCCCCGGCCAGCGCGACACCCGCATTCCGGGCGTGTCGCGCCCGGTGTGTCCCGGCCGGGCTGCTAGGCCCGCCGGTAGACCGCGACCCCGTCGTCCTCGGACACCGCGAGCACGCCCCGCTCGACCAGCACGTCGAGGTGCGCGCTGGTCTCCATCACGGCGAGCATCGAGTTGAACAGGTCCAGGTCGGAGAGCTGGTGCTCGCGACGGGTCCAGCGCAGCCGCCCGGCCACCTCGAACCCCGTCCCGCACCCGGCGTCGACGGCGGCCAGGCTCGCGTCGAGGCGGACCACGTGGTGTTCGAGCAGCTCGTCGACCCGCTCGTGCACCCGGCGTCCGAGGGGCCCGTGGGCCGGCAGCAGCCGCGCGTCCGGGCGGCTCCGCAGCAGCTGCAGCGAGGTCAGGAAGTCCCCCAGCGGGTTGGCCACCGGGTCGGGCTGCAGGCCGATCGACGGCGTGATCCGGGGCAGCACGTGGTCGCCGGCGAACATCAGATCCGCCGCGTCGTCGGCGAAGACCAGGTGCCCGCGGGTGTGGCCCGGGGTCTCGATCGCCTCCAGCCGGCGGGTCCCCTCCCCCTGCCCGACCTCCACGACCGCGCGGTCGTCGATCCACTCGTCCGGGTACTCCCACTGCGACAGGTCCGGCGCCGGCCACGGGCTCTCGCGCACCTGGCGGGCCAGCTCGTGCGCCCCGGCGCGGACCAGGCGCGGGGCGTCGCCGTCACCGGGGCGGCGGTCCTGGGCGTGCATCATGGCCAGGTTGGGCTCCTCGCCCCGCCCGAGCAGCACCCGGGTGCCGTACTCGCGGCGCAGCACCGAGGCCAGCGTGTAGTGGTCGCGGTGGGCGTGGGTGACCAGGAACCGGCGGACGTCGCCGAACCCCGAGCCCAGCGCCTTGAGCGCCGCCTCGAGCAGGTCGCGCGCCTCGTCCAGGGCCCAGCCGGAGTCGATCAGCGTCCAGCCGTCGGTGTCGGCGACGGCGTAGACGTTCACCGCGCGCAGCCCGTCCTGGGGCAGCGGCAGCGGGATCCGGTAGACGTCCGGCGCGGAGCGGAACACACCGGGGGCCGTCCAGTCGCCTGCGGGGTCGTCGTCGGTCACGGAGGGAGGGATCACCACCGCACTGTAGTTCGCGGCCCGGATGTCGTTCGCAACGCTGTGCTCTTTCCGCCCCCGTCCCCCGGAGCGGGTTTCAGCGGGTGAAGGTGTCCGCCCCGCCCGCGGCCGCCGTCTCGAACATGGAGTCGCCGTAGTACTCGCGGAACGTCGCGAGCAGCTCGTCGAGCGGCAGGTCGGTGTACTGCCCCCGATCGTGCACGTACTCCATGTAGGCGTCGCCTGCGCCGTCGTAGGGGTGCATCAGCGCGTCGGTGCGGCCGTCGAACCCGATCGGGTCCACGCCGAAGCGGGCGCACAGCTCGGCGTTGAACGCCGGGGTCGCCTTCACCCAGCGCCCGTCGAGATACAGGGCGGTGTAGCCGTGGAACACGAACAGGTCCGCGCCGCCCATCCGGGCACGCAGGCGTGCGGTGTTGAGATGGTTGCGCACGTCGGCGAAGCCGAGCCGGGCCGGGATGCCCGCAGCCCGGGCGGCCGCGGTGAGCAGCACCGCCTTCGGCACGCACCAGTTGTTGCCCTGCGCCGCGATCGCGCTCGCCCGGTACGCGGCGGGGTCGGTGGCCAGGCAGAACGGGTCGTACCAGATCTCGTCGCGGACGGCGGCGAACAGCGCGACGGCCTTGTCCACCGGGTCGTCGATCCCGTCCGTGACCCGCGCGGTGAACGCGCGCACCGGGGCGGAGTCGGAGTCCACGAACGTCGCCGGGGCCAGGTCGCCGGGCTGCGGCACGTCCGACGTCGTCGTCAGGCTGTCGGTCACGGTCGGAGCCTACGCGACGCGACCAGTCACGCTGTGTCGTCGACCCACCACCCAGGGCAGGCGTTATCGGACGATGCCACCCGACCGGGGACGCGAACGCACCCGGAGGGTGTCCGCATCTGGGCTACCGTCTCGTCACGCATCAGTACGTGGGAGGGGTCGCGAGGATGGGTGCCGGAATACCGGAGCAACGAGCCGGACAGGACGCACCGTTCCTGACCGTGGCCGAGGTCGCAGATCGCATGCGGGTCTCGCGGATGACCGTGTACCGACTGGTGCACAGTGGAGAGTTACCGGCCGTCCGGTTCGGACGGTCGTTCCGGGTGCCACCGGAGGCGGTGACCGATCTGATCGAGTCGGCCCGCTACACCGGCGGGTAGATGGCCGGGATGCTGCCGTTCGACGCGGCCAGTGCCCGGCGGGTGGCGCGGACCTACGCCACGCGCGACGTCGTCACGCAGCGGGAACGCACGCTCGCTCTGCTCGACGTCCGTCCCGGGGAGCACGTTCTCGACATCGGTACCGGTCCGGGCCAACTGCTCGAGGCGATCGCCGCGGCGACCGGCCCGGACGGCGTCGCACACGGGGTGGACCCGAGCCCGTCGATGGTGGCGATGGCGCGGGAGCGGTGCGGCGACCGGGCACGGGTCGAGGAGCGCGGCGTCGACGGGCCGGGCTCGCTGCCCGACGGCCCGTTCGACGCCGTCGTGTCCACACAGGTGCTCGAGTACGTCGCCGACGTGCCGGCGGCGCTGCGCGAGATCGGCCGGGTGCTGCGCCCGGGCGGGCGGGTGCTGCTGCTCGACACGGACTGGGACTCGGTGGTCTGGAACGTGACCGACCGCGACCGGCACCGCCGGGTCCTGCGGGCCTGGGAGGCGCACCTGGCCGACCCGCGCCTGCCCTGCACGCTGGGCCCGCGGCTGCGCGAGGCCGGGTTCGAGGGAGTCGCGGTGGACCTGGTGCCGCTGCTC
>NZ_JADQDD010000434.1 GCF_019263595.1 Pseudonocardia sp. KRD291
CACGATGAAGGGCTTCAAGTCCTTCGCCTCGTCCACCACGCTGCGCCTGGAGCCGGGCATCACGTGCGTCGTCGGGCCGAACGGCTCGGGCAAGTCGAACGTCGTGGACGCGATCAGCTGGGTGCTCGGCGAACAGGGGGCCAAGGCGCTGCGCGGCGGCAAGATGGAGGACGTCATCTTCGCCGGGACGTCCGGGCGGGCGCCGCTGGGCCGGGCCGAGGTCGTGCTCACCATCGACAACTCCGACGGGGCACTGCCGATCGACTACTCCGAGGTGTCGATCACCCGCCGGATGTTCCGCGACGGCGCGGGCGAGTACGAGATCAACGGTTCCCGTGCCCGCCTGCTCGACGTCCAGGAGCTGCTCAGTGACTCCGGCATCGGCCGGGAGATGCACGTGGTGGTCGGGCAGGGGCAGCTGGACTCGGTCCTGGCGTCCAAGCCGGAGGACCGCCGCTCCTACATCGAGGAGGCGGCCGGGGTCCTCAAGCACCGCAAGCGCAAGGAGAAGGCGCTGCGCAAGCTGGACGCGATGCAGGCCAACCTGACCCGCCTGACCGACCTCACCGCGGAGCTGCGCCGCGCGCTCAAGCCGCTGGGACGCCAGGCCGAGGTCGCCCGCAAGGCCCAGTCCGTGCAGTCCGACCTGCGCGACGGGCGGCTGCGCCTGGCCGCCGACGACCTCGTCACGCTGCAGGGCTCGATCGCGCAGGAGGAGGCCGACGAGCAGGGCGCCCGCCGCCGCCGGGCCGAGGTCGAGGAGCAGCTGACCACCGCCCGGGAACGTCAGGACGAGCTGGAGCGCGCGCTGGCCGCGGACGCCCCGCGCCTGGCCGCGGCGCAGGACACCTGGTATCAGCTCTCCGCGCTGGCCGAGCGGCTGCGCGGCACCGTCCGCCTCGCCCAGGAACGGGCCCGGCACCTGTCCGAGGCCGGAGCCGACCGCACGCCGGGCCGGGACCCGGACGAGACCGAGGCCGAGGCCGACGCCGTCGCAGAGCAGGAGGCCGAGCTCGTCGAGGAGGTCGCGCAGGCGCGGAGCCGGCTCGAGGAGGTCGTCACCGAGAAGGCCCAGCGGGAGCGCACCCTGGCCGCGGCCGAGCGCGAGCACATGGCCGCGGTCCGCGCGATCGCCGACCGCAAGGCCGGGATCGCCACCCTGGCCGGCAAGGCCGACGCGCTGCGCAGCGGGGCCGCCGCGACCGCGGAGGAGATCGAGCGGCTCTCCGAGGCACTGGCCGAGGCCGGTACCCGGACGGAGGAGGCGGTCGCCGAGCTGGAGAACACCCGCGAGAGCCTGGGGGTGGAGGGCCCCGCCGACGGTGACGCCGACGCGGGCGGCTCCGACGACCTCGCCGAACGCGTCGAGCAGGCCGCGAACGCGCACCGCACCGCCCGGGAACGGGTCGCGGAGCTGGCCGGACAGGAACGCGACGCCGAGCAGCGCCGTGCGCACTGGCGGGCCCGGGTGGACGCGCTGCAGGCCGGGCTGGTCCGCCGGGACGGCTCCGGCGCGCTGCTCGACGACGCGGGCGAGCACGTCCTGGGCGCCGTCGCCGAGCTGGTCACCGTCGAGCCGGACGCGCGCGCCGCGATCGCCGCGGTGCTCGGCGAGGTGGCCGAGGGCGTCGCGGTCGCGTCGGTGCCGGGCGCGGCGCAGGCGTTGCGGGCCCTGAGCGAGCGCGACGCCGGACGGGCGTCGCTGCTGGTCGGCGGCGCCGCGGCGACGGTCCCGGAGGGCGAGCCGCCGGCCGGGCGGTGGGCGTCCTCGGTGGTCTCGGCGCAGGAGCCGCTGGCCGGTGCGCTGACCGCGCTGCTGCGCGAGGTCGTCGTGGTCGGGTCCCTCGACGACGCCGCCCGGGTGGTCACCGAGCGCCCCGGGCTGACCGCCGTCACCACCGACGGCGACGTGCTCGGCGCGCACCGGGCGCACGGCGGCTCCGGCTCGGGCTCCGGGGCGCTGGAGCTGCAGGCCTCGGTGGACGACGCGACGGCCGCGCGCGCGGCCGTCGACGACGAGCTGGCCCGGCTCGGACCCGCGCTGGAGGGCGCGCGGGACGGCGAGAAGGCCCGCGCGGTCGACCTCGAAGCCGCCCGCACGGCCGCGACCGAGGCGGACCGCCGCCGGGCCGCGGCCGGGGCCCAGCTCGGACGCCTGGAGCAGGTGGTGGCCTCGGCCCGGGCGGAGGCGGCGCGGCTGCAGCAGCGCCGCGACGCCGTCGAGTCCCGCCGGTCGGACTCGCTGCTCGCGCTCGAGGCCGCCGAGCACCAGCTCTCGCTGGCCGAGGACGTCCCGACCGACGACGAGCCGGACACCGAGCTGCGCGACACCGCCGCCGAGCACGTCGACCGCGTCCGGTCCGAGGAGGTGGAGTGCCGCCTCGCGCTGCGCACCGCGGAGGAGCGTGCCCGGGCGATCACCGGGCGGGCCGACGCGCTGCGCCGCCAGGCGAGCGCCGAACGCCAGGCCCGCGCCCGCCACGCCGCCGCCCGCGTCGAGCGGGAACGGGGCGCCGAGGTCGCGACGCTGGTCGTCGAGGCCGGGACGACGGCGTCCGAGCGGATCGAGGAGTCCCTGACCGCGGCCGCCGCCGAGCGCGACGCCGTGCAGAACGCGCGCGCCGAGCGGGAGCGCGCCTACACCGAGTCCCGCGAGACCGTCACGCGCCTGACCGCGTTGATGGAGAAGCTCACCGACTCCGTGCACCGCGACGAGGTCGCGCGCGCGCAGTCCCGGATGCGCCTGGAGCAGCTCACCGAGAAGGTGCTGGCCGAGCACGGCATCGGGGTCGACGACCTGCTCGGCGAGTACGGCCCCGACGTCCCGGTCCCGCCCTCGGACGCCGAGACGGCCGAGTACGAGGCCGCGCGCGAGCGCGGCGAGGACGTCACGGCGCCGCCGCCGATGCCCTACGACCGCGCCACCCAGGAACGGCGGGTGCGCCGCGCCGAGAAGGACATGTCGCTGCTGGGCAAGGTCAACCCGCTCGCGCTGGAGGAGTTCGCCGCCCAGGAGGAGCGCTACAAGTTCCTCTCCACCCAGCTCGAGGACCTCAAGAACACCCGCCGTGACCTGCTCACCGTCGTCCGCGAGGTGGACGACAAGATCCTCGAGGTGTTCACCACGGCCTACACGGACGTGGCGCGCGAGTTCGAGACCGTGTTCTCCACGCTGTTCCCCGGCGGCGAGGGCAAGCTCGTGCTCACCGACCCCGACGACATGCTCACGACCGGCATCGAGGTGGAGGCGCGCCCGCCCGGCAAGAAGGTCAAGCGGTTGTCGCTGCTCTCCGGCGGGGAGCGCTCGCTGACCGCGATGGCGCTGCTGGTGGCGATCTTCCGGGCCCGGCCCTCGCCGTTCTACGTCCTCGACGAGATCGAGGCCGCGCTCGACGACGTCAACTTGCGGCGGCTGATCAGCCTGATGGAGGAGCTGCGCGAGGCCAGCCAGCTCATCGTCATCACCCACCAGAAGCCGACGATGGAGGTCGCCGACGCGCTCTACGGCGTGTCCATGCGCGGCGACGGCATCACCACGGTCAT
>NZ_JADQDD010000435.1 GCF_019263595.1 Pseudonocardia sp. KRD291
CGACGGGCGGTGGGCTCGCCCCCGGCTCCGCGGGCGGGGGCCGGTATCGTCGGCGCGGTCTCGTCCCGCTCCCCCGCAGCACCGGAGGTGATCACCGTGCCCGGATCGACCTCGGCCCGGCATCCCACGGAACCGGGCGACGTGGGATCGGCTCTGTCGGCCCCACGCGAGGGTCTGACCCTGCTCACGGTGCGCGGAGAGGTCGACACGCTGACCTCCCCCCAGCTGGGCACGGCACTGGACGCCCTGCTCGCGGTGGAGACCGGCGAGCTGGCGATCGACCTCGACGGCGTCACGTTCCTCGCCTCCAGCGGACTCGGCGTGCTCATCAACGCCGCCCGCCGCGCGGCCCGCGGGCAGCGGACACTGCACGTGGTGGCGAGCAGCCGGGCCGTCCTGCGGCCGCTGGAGGTCACCGGATCGGCCCAGCTGTTCACCGTCGTGCGGAGCCTCGACGAGGTCCCGCGCTGCGAGGTCGGCTCGGCCACGGTGGACTGAGCCGCCACCGCACGGGCGCCCCGCGTGCGTGCGTGCGGCGTTCACGACATGATCCGGCGGTCGAACCCCACGGATCACCGATGCCCGGTACGGGCCGAGAAAGAGGAAGGACCCGCGCGTGCCCCAGGAGGACATCCCGAGCGAACCCGTGACCACGGGCTCCTCCACCGTCGAGATCCGCACCGCGGCCAGCCCGTCGCTGATCCCGACCGTCCGTGCCGTCGCGTCCGACCTGGCCGCGCGCGCCGACTTCGACCTGGACGCCATCTCCGACCTGCGGATGGCCGTCGACGAGGCGTGCGCGACGCTGGTCGGCATGGCCTCGCCCGGGTCGTCGCTGCGCTGCACGTTCGACGTGCACGGCGCGGGCATCGACGTCTCCGCCGAGGTGCAGACCGCCGCCGGCGCCAGCCTGCCCACCGACAGCTTCGGCTGGCGGGTCCTGCAGACCCTCGCCGACCAGGTCTCGGTCGAGACGCCCGACGGCTCGTCCGCACTGCGCATCCGGCTGCACAAACTCGCCGGACCCGCCCTGTGAGTTCGGACCCCCAGTACGAGCACCTCACGCCGGTGCTCGAGGAGTACTCGGCGCTGGCCGAGGACGACCCCCGCCGAGACGGGATGCGCGAGGAGCTGGTCCGGGGCTACCTGCCGGTCGCCCAGCACATCGCCCGCCGGTTCGCCCACCGCGGCGAGCCGCTCGACGACCTGACCCAGGTCGCCACCGTCGGCCTGATCAACGCGATCGACCGGTTCTCCCCGGAGAAGGGCGGCGAGTTCTTCTCCTTCGCCGTGCCCACCATCTCGGGCGAGGTCCGCCGCCACTTCCGCGACCAGAGCTGGTCGATGCGGGTGCCACGCCGTCTCAAGGACATGCACGTCTCGATCAACAGCGCCGTCTCGGAGCTGTCCCAGCAGCTCGGACGCTCGCCGCGGCCCAGTGAGATCGCCGACCGGCTGGACCTGCCGGTGAGCGAGGTGCTGGAGGGCCTGGAGGCCTCCGAGGCCTACCGCAGCTCGTCGCTGGACGAGATGCTGTCCTCCGAGGACGGCAGCGCGACGGTGGGCGAGCTCGTCGGCGAGGCCGACGCGGAGCTGGACCGGGTGGACTACCGGGAGGCGCTGCGCCCGCTGCTGGCCGACCTGGCCCCCCGCGAGCGCACGATCGTGATGCTGCGCTTCTTCGGCAACCTCACCCAGACCCAGATCGCGAACGAGGTCGGCATCTCGCAGATGCACGTGTCCCGGTTGCTGGCGCAGACGCTGGGACGCCTGCGCGGGCGCCTGGACCCGGACGGCGCGCCGGACTGAGCACGGTCGGGGAAGAGCACACGGATCGGGGAGAGCGATGAGTACCGAGAGCAGCGCAGGCGCAGCGAGCAGCCGCTCGACGGTGCCGGAACACGTCCTGGTCGTGGGGGCCGGTCTCGGCGGTGTCCGGACCGTCGAGGGCCTGCGGTCCGCCGGCTACGAGGGCCGGATCAGCCTGGTCGGCGGCGAGGTGCACCTGCCCTACGACCGCCCTCCACTGTCCAAGCAGCTCCTCGCCGGGACCTGGGAGCGCGAGCGGATCGACCTGACCGCCGAGGAGAAGCTCGCCGACCTCGGCGTGCGCACCCGCCTGGGTCTGCGCGCGGTGGCGCTGCGCCCGGGCGAGGTGGAGCTCTCGGACGGGGCGACGCTGCACGCCGACGCGATCGTGCTCGCCCCGGGCGTCACGTCACGGGTGCTCGAGGGGCAGCCGGACTCCGTGCACATGCTGCGTGACGTCGACGAGTCGCTGGCGCTGCGCGCGACGCTGGACAAGGGCGGCTCGCTGCTCGTCGTCGGCGCCGGGTTCATCGGGGCCGAGGTCGCGAGCACCGCGCACGACCTCGGTGTCGACGTCACCGTCGTCGAGGCCGCCCCGGTGCCGATGGCCCGGGTGCTCGGCGAGCAGGTCGGGGCGCTGGCCGCACGGCTGATCGACGAGTCCGGGGTGAGGCTGCGCTGCGGCGTCGCGATCACGGCGCTGACCGGTGACGGGGCGACGCTGGCCGACGGCACCACGATCTCCGCGGACGCCGTCGTCGTCGGGGTGGGCGGCAGCTGGACCTGGGCTGGCTCTCCGGCACCGGGCTCGACCTCGCCGGCGGCATCCCGTGCGACGAGCACGGACGGGTGCAGGGGCTCGACGGCGTCTGGGCCGTCGGCGACGCCGCCGCCTGGGCCGACCGTCGCCACGGCGACCGGACCCGGCACGAGCACTGGACCTCGGCGACCGACCAGGCCGCCGTGGTGGCCCGCGACATCGCCGGGGCCGAGCCGCCCCCGGAGACGGTGCCCTACTTCTGGTCCGACCAGTTCGGGCTCAAGGTCCAGCTGATCGGGCGCCCGGACGTCGCCGACGCCGTCCTCCCGCTACACGGCGAGGGCCTCGACGGCGGCGCGGTCAAGGGCACCGCGGTCGGCTACCTGCGCGGCGACGAGCTGGTCGCGGTCGTCGGGTTCGGCGCGGCGCGGCGGATCGCGCGCTACCGCAAGCCGCTGGCCGAGCGCGCCGACCGGGCCGCGGTGCTGGCGTTCCGGGACTCGCTGGCCTGAGGCCCGGCTCCGGCGGGGGTGAAACCCGGCTCCGGCGGTGCAGGGCGGCCCCGCCGGAGCGCGGAGGGCTAGCGGAACAGCGAGCGGATCACGAGCAGGCCGATCACCGCGCCGGCCGCGATCAGGCTGTACTTGACCTTGGGGTCGGCCAGCTTCTCGGCGACCTGCTCCTTGCCGCCCTCGACCAGGTTCTTCGGGTTGGCCCGCTCGGCCAACGCGTCCAGGCTGCCGGCCAGCTGGTCCCGGGTCTTCTCGATCTCGCTCTGGATGTTCTCGGGGTCGCGGGCCACGACGTCTCCTCGTTCGGTCGGAGCTGCAGGGGGAAGCTCGGT
>NZ_JADQDD010000436.1 GCF_019263595.1 Pseudonocardia sp. KRD291
TTCGTGTCCCGTCTGCCGCGGCGTTGCAGGAGCTCGAGGCGGATGAAGATGCCGAGCGCGACCAGGGCGACCGCGCCGAAAGTGATCCACTGCAGGCCGTAGGAGAAGTTCGTGAACGGCGCGCCGCCCGACGGCACGGCGATCGGGATCGCCCGCAGCACGCCGGGGGTGTTCTCGGCGAGGGTCACCACTCCCGTCACCGGGGTCGTGCCGGTGACCTCGGCGAACGAGCGCGAGTCGACCGCGTAGACCTGCCGGACGCCGTTCTCGACGAGCGGGGGACGGGCGTTCGGGTCGGTCTCGTTCGCGCGCAGCCGCCCCTCGACGGTCACGGTGCCGGTCGGGGCCGGGGGATAGGTCGGCAGCGTCAGGTTCGGACCGGCCGGGACCGAGCCGCGGTCGACGGTGACGACCCGGCCGTCGGTCAGGCGCATCGCGGTCAGGACGTCGAACGCCGGCGCGGCGTCGAGGGTCCGCAGCCGGACGAGGGTGTCGCTGCCGGGCACGAACTCACCGGTCAGCGACACCTGCCGCCACACGCTCGCGGGGTCGATCTCCCCGCCCGGGACGAGCGAGGCGAACGGCACCGGGGGCGTCTCGTTCGCGGTGTCGATCGCGCGCTGCGTGGCGTCGCGCTCGGACTCGCGGCCGAACTGCCACGGCGCGAGCAGGGTGTAGCAGGCCACGACGAAGGCGAGGACCGCAACGATGAACGCGATCCACCCCGGTCGCAGCAGGAAACGCATGCCGCCAGCCTAGGCGCCCCCGTCCGCGGCGATACTCACGGCCGTGGAGCTGAGCGGCGCGGTACTGGTGGCGGGGACGACCTCGGACGCGGGCAAGAGCGCCGTCGTCGCCGGGATCTGCCGGTGGCTGGTGCGCCGCGGGGTGTCGGTGGCGCCGTTCAAGGCGCAGAACATGAGCAACAACTCGGTCGTCACGCCGGACGGCGGCGAGATCGGGCGTGCCCAGGCCATGCAGGCGCACGCCTGCGGGATCGCGCCGAGCGTCGACCTCAACCCGGTGCTGCTCAAGCCGGGCAGCGACCGGACCTCGCAGGTGGTGGTGCGCGGCCGGGCCGACGGGCAGGTCAGCGCGCTGTCCTACCGCACCCGCACCGCCGCGCTGGCCGACGTCGTCGCCGACACCCTGACCGACCTGCGTTCCCGCTACGACGTGGTCGTCTGCGAGGGCGCGGGCTCCCCGGCCGAGATCAACCTGCGGGCCACCGACCTGGCCAACATGGGGCTGGCTCAGCGCGCGGACCTGCCGGTGCTCGTCGTGGGCGACATCGACCGCGGCGGTGTGCTCGCCCACCTCTACGGCACCGTCGCCGTCCTCGACCCGGCCGACCAGGCCCGGATCGCCGGATTCGTGATCAACAAGTTCCGCGGCGACCCGCGGCTGCTCGACCCCGGCCTGGACCAGCTGCGCGCGCTCACCGGGCGTCCGACCTACGGCGTGCTGCCCTGGGCCGACGGGCTGTGGCTCGACGCCGAGGACTCGCTCTCGGCCGTCGCCGACGGGATCCTGGGCCGCCCGGGCGCACCGCGCGGTGACCAGTGGCTCCGGGTCGCGGTGGTGCGCTTCCCGCGGATCTCCAACGCCACCGACGCCGAGGCGCTGGCCTGCGAGCCGGGCGTCGCCGTCCGGTACGTGACCGAGCCGTCCCGGATCCCGGACGCCGACGTCGTCGTCCTGCCGGGGTCGAAGTCGACCGTGTCCGACCTGGCCTGGCTGCGCTCGCACGGCCTGGCCGACGCCATCGACGCCCACGTCGCCGCCGGGCGCCCGGTGCTCGGGATCTGCGGCGGCTACCAGATGCTCGGACGCCGGATCGCCGACCCGTACGGCGTCGAGGCCGCGCCCGGCACCGAGGTCGACGGGCTCGGGCTGCTGGACCTGGAGGTCTCCTTCGACGTCGACAAGCACCTGGGGACACCCACCGGCACCGCGTGGGGCGTGCCGGTGACCGGCTACGAGATCCACCACGGGCGGGTCGTGCGGGCACCGTCGACCCCGCTGCTGGGCGACCCGGGCGAGGGCGCCGACGCCGGACCGGTCCTGGGCTCGCACTGGCACGGGCTGGCCGAGAACGACGCGTTCCGGCGGCTGCTGCTGGCCCGCCTCGCGGCCCTGGCCGGCCGGGAGGGCTTCGCGGTGGCCGACGACACGTCGTTCGCCGCCGAGCGCGCCCGGCAGCTCGACCTGCTCGGTGACCTGGTCGAACACCACCTGGACACCTCATCACTTGAACAGGTGATCCGACACGGGGCGCCGCGCGATCTCCCGGTGCTGGCCTCCGGCATGGCAGTGTCGCGGCCGTGAGTGCCCCTACCCCCACCGCGACCGCTACAGCCGCAGCCACCGCCGTTCCCCGGTTCCCGTTCTCGGCCGTCGTCGGACACGACGACCTGCGGCTGGCGCTGCTGCTCAACGCCGTGCACCCGGGCGTCGGCGGCGTCCTGGTCCGGGGCGAGAAGGGCACCGCGAAGTCGACGGCCGTGCGCGCGCTGGCGGCGCTGCTGCCGGACCTGCACGTGGTCACCGGGTGCCGGTTCGGCTGCGACCCGGACGATCCCGACCCCCGCTGCCCGGACGGCCCGCACGGCCCCGGCGACGTCCCGGCCACCCGGGCCGCGCGCCTGGTCGAGCTGCCCGTCGGCGCCACCGAGGACAGGTTGATCGGCTCGCTGGACCTGGAGAAGGCGCTGTCCGAGGGGACCCGCGCCTACCAGCCCGGCCTGCTCGCCGACGCCCACCGCGGCGTGCTCTACGTCGACGAGGTCAACCTGCTGCACGACCACCTCGTCGACCTGCTGCTCGACGCCGCCGCGATGGGCCGCGCGCACGTGGAGCGCGACGGGGTCTCGATCTCGCACGCGGCGAGGTTCCTGCTGGTCGGGACCATGAACCCGGAGGAGGGCGAGCTGCGTCCGCAGCTGCTCGACCGGTTCGGGCTGACCGTCGAGGTCCGCGCGTCGCGGGAGGTCGGCACCCGGGTCGAGGTGATGCGCCGCCGGATCGCGTTCGAGGACGACCCGGCCGGGTTCGCCGCCCGCTGGGCCGAGGCCGAGACCGAGACCGCGCGCCGGCTCGTCGAGGCGCGGGCGAAGGTCTCCGAGGTGGTCGTCGACGACCGGGAGCTGCGCCGGATCGCCTCGGTCTGCGCCTCGTTCGACGTCGACGGGATGCGCGCCGACCTGGTGATCACCCGCGCCGCCGCGGCGCACGCGGCCTGGCGCGGCGCCGGCGCGGTCACCGAGGACGACGTGCGGGTCGCGGCCCGCCTCGCGCTGCCGCACCGCCGTCGCCGGGACCCGTTCGACGAGCCCGGCATCGACGAGTCCGACCTCGACGACGCCCTGCGCGACGCCGCCGAGCACCTCGACGA
>NZ_JADQDD010000437.1 GCF_019263595.1 Pseudonocardia sp. KRD291
AGCGAGCGGCAGTTCGCCGAGCTCTGCGACGCGGCCGAGAGCTCCGGGTCCGAGGTCAGCCCGGCCAGCGCGGTGTCGCTCTGCAGCCGGGAGACCGGCGAGAGCGCTTCCGGGAGCCCCTGCTCGAGGGCGGCCGGGTCGTTCGTGTCCAGGGCGTCCACCCGGGTCTTCGAGTCGGTGAACGCGGTGCGGATCTCGGTCAGCGAGTCCCGCAGCCGGGCGCCGACGGCCTCGCCGTCGTCCACCGGGGCGGGGCCGAGACGCGCCAGCGTGTCCAGGGTTCCGTCCAGCGCGCCGGCCGAGCGTCCGAGGTAGTCGCTGATCCCGCGGGTGGTGGCGGCCGGGTCCGCACCGGCCGGCGGCGGCGTCGTCGCGGTGCGCACGAACGGCAGTACCGCCCCGCACATCTGGTCGGTCCACTGCTCGGCGGTCATGTCCGATCCGCCGCAGCCGGCGACCGTCACCGCCAGCACCGCCGCGAAACCGATCACGCGGGCGCGCCCGTATGCAACCTGACCTGCGCCCATGTGTCCTCCAACCGGCTGGCTCGGGGTCGCTCCGGCGATCGGAGACTAGCCGACCCCCGGTGAGCACGACGGAGGCCGCTCACCCCGCGGACGGGATGAGCGGCCTCCGTGACCTCGACCGACGGGAAGGGGCTAGCCGACCGCGGTCTCCGCGGGGGCGTCGGTGATCTGTGACGTGCGCCGCTTCGACACCACGACCGCCGCCACGATGATCGCGACCGCGGCCAGCGCGATCAGGATCCGGACCACGGGCGAGGAGCCCGGGACCGAGAGCGCGACGATGGCCGGGGCGATCAGCACGGCGACCAGGTTCATGACCTTGATCAGCGGGTTGATCGCGGGGCCTGCGGTGTCCTTGAACGGGTCACCGACGGTGTCACCGATGATCGTCGCCTCGTGGGCGTCGGATCCCTTGCCGCCGTGGTTGCCGTCCTCGACCAGCTTCTTGGCGTTGTCCCATGCCCCACCGGAGTTGGCCAGGAAGATCGCCATCAGGACGCCGGTGGCGATCGCACCGGCCAGGTAGCCGGCCAGCGGGCCGACACCGAGGCCGAACCCGACCGCGATCGGGGCGAGCAGGGCCAGCAGGCCCGGGGTGGCGAGCTCGCGCAGCGAGTCCCGGGTGCAGATGTCGACGACCTTGCTGTACTCGGGCCGCTGGGTGCGGTCCATGATGCCGGGCATCTCGCGGAACTGGCGGCGGACCTCGAACACGACCGCGCCCGCGGCACGGGTCACGGCGTTGACCGCGAGGCCGGAGAACATGAACACCACGGACGCACCGATGATGACGCCGACCAGGGTGTTCGGGCTGAACACCTCGTAGGCGAACGAGGTCCCGGCGTCGGACGCGGCCACGCCGGCCGAGTCGAGCGCCTGGCTGATCGCGTCGCGGTAGGAGCCGAACAGCGCCGTCGCGGCGAGCACGGCCGTCGCGATCGCGATGCCCTTGGTGATCGCCTTGGTGGTGTTCCCGACCGCGTCGAGCTCGGTCAGGATGTCCACGCCGTCGCCCTCGACGTCGCCGGACATCTCGGCGATGCCCTGCGCGTTGTCCGAGACCGGGCCGAACGTGTCCATCGCGACGATGACGCCGACGGTGGTCAGCAGGCCGGTACCGGCGAGCGCGACCGCGAACAGCGAGACCACGATCGAGCCGGACAGCAGGAACGCGCCGTAGACCGCGGCCGAGATGACCAGGGCGGTGTAGACGGCGGACTCGAAGCCGATCGAGATGCCGGACAGGATCACCGTGGCCGGACCGGTCAGCGACGACTTGCCGACGTCCTTGACCGGGGCGTCCTCGGTGCCGGTGTAGTAACCGGTGATCTTGAGGATGACCGCGGCCAGCACGATGCCGATGATCACGGCGACCGAGGCGATCAGGCGCGGGTCGGCGGTCAGCGCCGAGACCGAGGTGTCGGACGGGTTCGTCAGCTCACCGAAGGAGCCCGGCAGGTAGACGTACGCGGCGACGATCGACAGCACGCCGGCGAACGCCGCCGACAGGTAGAAGCTGCGGTTGATCGCCTTGAGGCTGTTCTCGCCCTCACGCGCCTTGGTCAGGTAGACGCCCAGGATCGCCGTGATGACGCCGATGGCCGGAACGATCAGCGGGAACAGCAGGCCCTGCAGGCCGAACGCCGCGGTGCCCAGGATCAGGGCCGCGACGAGGGTGACGGCGTAGGACTCGAACAGGTCCGCGGCCATTCCGGCGCAGTCGCCGACGTTGTCGCCCACGTTGTCGGCGATGGTGGCGGCGTTGCGGGGGTCGTCCTCCGGGATGCCCTGCTCGACCTTGCCGACCAGGTCGGCGCCGACGTCGGCGGCCTTGGTGAAGATGCCGCCGCCGACCCGCATGAACATCGCCAGCAGGGCGGCGCCGAAGCCGAAGCCCTCCAGCACGCGGGGTGCCTGACCGGCGTAGACCATGACGACGACGGCCGCACCGAAGAGGCCCAGGCCCACGGTGAACATGCCGACGACGCCGCCGGTGCGGAACGCGATCCGGGTCGCGATGACGCGCCCGTTCGGCTCCCGGGCGGCCGCGGCGACACGGATGTTGGCCCGGGTGGCCAACCACATGCCCAGGTAACCGATGGCGGCCGAGAACACCGCGCCGATGACGAAGAAGATCGAACGGCCTATGCGCTCGCCCATGTCTTCCGCCGGAAGGGCGAACAACAGTACGAACACGATCACCGCGAAGATCGCGAGCGTGCGGAACTGGCGGTTGAGGTACGCCGTGGCGCCTTCCTGGATCGCGCGGCCGATCTCCTGCATCGAGGCCGTGCCCTCGCCGTAGGAGAGCACCTCCTTGAGCAGCAGACCGCCGACGGCCAGGGCGACGAGGGCGACCACCGCGACCACACCGACGACGGTGAGGTCTCCCGCTCCGAGCTCGAGGCCCTGCGCGAGGGTGGACTGGGACATCCGTCCTCCTGGTTCAGTGGAATCATCCGACCAGGGCGGCCGCGGCGGCCGGCGCACCTGCGAGGTGCCCGCCCGACGACGGCATCCCTGGCGTCGACAGTGCGCGCGGCGGAGCCGCGCGTGGGTGCAACGCCCGGCCGGACGGGGCCGGTGTCCGGGCGCGTGCAGTGTAGAAGTGTGGCTCACCTCCCAGTGCGGCGGGCATCACAACATGGGAAAAGGTTCCCTTCGTGATCGACAACACAGGTCGGACCCGACCGTCCGGACGGGTGCGCCGACGGCGGACCGGCCGTTGTCGGACCGGTGTGCCAGCCTGGCTCTCCGTGGACACGTCGGCGCTCGGTCAGGGAACGTCGGACGCCGCCGACGGCGGTTCCGGAGCCTCGTCGACGCGGTCCGACCGCGGGCTCGAGC
>NZ_JADQDD010000438.1 GCF_019263595.1 Pseudonocardia sp. KRD291
CCGTGCAGGTGCTGGCCACCCGGCCCGGCCAGCCCGCATGGACCGCTCTGGAGGCCGCGCTGTGGCTGACCTGGGTGGTGTTCGTCGTGGACTACGTCGGTCGGCTGGTCTGCGCCCGGAACCGGCGACGGTTCGTGCTGGCCAACCCGGTGGACCTGCTGGTCGTGCTGGCCCCGTTCTTCCGGTTCCTGCGCCTGCTCCGGCTGATCGCCGCGGTCTCGACGCTGACCCGGGTGCTGCGCGACGACTTCCGCGGCCGGGTCGGCGGGTACCTCGTCGTCACCGTGGGGCTGGTGTCGTTCGTGGCCGCGCTGGGCGTGTTCGAGGCCGAGCGGGACGCACCGGAGTCGTCGATCACGACGTTCGGCGACGCCCTGTGGTGGGTGCTGACCACGATCACCACCGTCGGCTACGGGGACCGCTACCCGGTCACCACCGAGGGACGGCTCGTGGCGGCCGCGCTGATGCTGGCCGGGATCGCCGTGCTGGGCACGGTGACCGCGGCGATCGCCACCTGGTTCCTGGAGCGCGTCGGCGACGAGCAGCGGGCCGCGCAGCCGACGCCGGCGGACTGGACCGCCGTCCTCGCCGAGCTGCGCACGCTGCGCAGCCGCGTCGAGGAGCTGGAGACGACCACCCCCGCACAGCGCCCGCCGGGCACCTGACCGTGCTCCGCGCCCCGGGTGCCGCGTCCGGTGCCGCTCCCGGTCAGGCCCCGCCCGCGTCCCGGGCCAGGCGCTCGAGCCGGTCGTGGTGCGCCCGCCACCGGGCCTCGTCGCCGGGCGGCATGTTGTCGTTGCCCGCGCTGAGCCCGGCCACGCCGTCGATCGCCTCCCGGACGATGTCGGCGTGGCCGGCGTGCCGGTGTGTCTCGGCGATCATGTGGACCAGGGCCCGGTGCAGCGTCAGCTCCCGGCGGTCCTCTGGCCACCACGCGACGCGCCCGACGGCGTCCAGGGCGAGCGTCCCGATCGTCGTGTCCGAGTGCGCCCAGACCCGCCGGTAGAACGCGACGACGTCGGCGGATGACTCGTCGGCGGTCGCGAACATGTCCACGCTCGGGTCCGCGCCCTCGTCGAGCCAGGGCTGGGGCTCGGCCGACGGGCGTCCGAACACCGCGCCGAAGTACCCCAGCTCGCACACCGCGACGTGCTTGACCAGGCCCAGCAGGTTGGTGCCGGTCGGGGTCATCGGCCGGCGCAGGTCGTACTCGCCCAGGCCGTCGAGCTTCCAGAGCAGGGCGTTGCGGCCCGCCTGCAGATAGCGGTGCAGGTCCGCTTTCGGGCCGGATCCGGTGATGGACGGGAGCGTCGCATCCCGCACCGACAGGTTTTCCCGGAGCGCGCTATCCCTGTTCGTCCGCCTCCGGCGGTTGCAGCGCCGCGACCAGCGTGCGCAGGTCGTCGGGATGCAGACGTGCCGCCCGGTCGGCCTGTTCCGCGCGCTCCCGCCGGGCGGACTCGGCGTCGGCACGTTCACGCTGGTGAGCGACCTCGGTCCGGGCCCCGGCCAGCTCGGAGCGCAGGCGCGCGAGCTCGTCGCGGACGCGGTCGCGGTCCTCGCGCAGCCCGTCGCGCTCCGCGGTGAGCTCGTCGGCGCGCATACGGGCGGTGTCGCGTTCGGCCAGGGCGGTGTCCCGGTCGGCGTGCGCCCGCTCGCGCAGGGCGTGCGCGTGGTCGCGCGCCGCCGTGACCGTGGCGATGTCGGCGCGCAGGCCGTCGGCGACCGCGCGTGCGTCGTCGCGTTCCGCGGCGAGCTCGACGGACCGGGCGCGCTCCCCGTCGCGCTCGTCCCCGGCCCGCTGGGCCTCGAGCGCCGACACCGACCGGGCCTGCTCGGCCTCCGCCGTCCGGGCCTGCGCGGCGACGGCCGTCTCCTGCGCGCGTTGCCGGCCGGCGGTGGCCTCCTCGGCCTCCTGGCGGGCCGCGCCGAGCGCCTCGGTCGCCTCCATGGCCTGCTGGGCCGCGGCGCTCGCGCGGGCGACGGCCTCGGCCCGGTCGGCCGCGGCGGCCTCGGCCTTGCGGGTCGCCTCCCGGGCCCGGGCGACCGCCTCGTCGCGCGCCCGCTCCGCCTCGGTCCGGGCGCGGTCGGCGTCGGCGGTGCGGGCCCGGGCCTGCTCCACGGCGTCGACCGCCTCCCGCTGGACCTGGTCCAGCCGGGCGGCCACCCCGTCCAGGGCCTCCCCCAGCTCCCGGACCGGCCCGCGGACCGCGTCGACGTGCTCGCGCAGCCGGTCGGCGTCCAGGGCGAACGCCCCGGCGCCGGAGTCGAGCCCCAGCGCTCCCAGCGCCTCCCGCTCCGCGCGGGCCATCTGCGCGCAGGTCCGCCCGCCCGGCCACCGGGTGTCGCGGCAGAACGTCCGTGGCCGCCCGCCCTGCGGGCCCGGCGCCGGCAGCTCGGCGCGACATCGGCTGTATCCGCAGCGTACGGCGTTGTCGTCCACGGAGCAGAGGTTACCAGTTCCATAGTTTATAACTGAGTTACTAGTACAAAGTAATTTTACGCCGTAGCGTGCCCAACGAAACCATCGTTTCGTTGGTGAGTTCGGCGACGGGGACGAGCCGGCGCGTCGCAGGTCGATCCGAACCGGCTGGGGCGGGCGACCTGGGCTTGACCTCGAGCCGGGTCGAGGTTGCACGGTCGTCCACGACACCGTTGCGACAGACCCGGGGAGCCGAACCATGGACGTCACACCGAGTACCGACACCTTCGAGAAGGCCTACGTCGACGGGACACCCCCGTGGGTGATCGACGAGCCGCAGCCGGCCGTCGTCGCGCTGGTACGGGCGGGCGGATTCACCGGCCGCGTGCTCGACCTGGGCTGCGGCACCGGCGAGCACACCCTGCACCTGGCCGCGCTCGGCTACGACGTGCTCGGCGCCGACGCCGCGCCCACCGCCCTGGCCCGGGCGCGGGCCGCGGCCGGGACCCGCGGAATCGCCGCACGGTTCGCCGAGGTCGACGCCCTCGACCCCGCCGGGCTGCGCGATCTCGGCACGTTCGACACGGTGCTGGACAGCGCCCTGTTCCACATCTTCGACGCCGGCGACCGGGCCCGCTACGCCGAGGCGCTGCTCGAGGTGTGCGCGCCGGGCGCGCTGCTGCACCTGCTCGCGCTGTCCACCCGGGGGCCCGGCTTCGGGCCGGAGGTCGACGAGTCCGACATCCGCGTCGCGTTCGACCGTCCCGGCTGGCGGGTCGAGGACGTCGCGACGAGCACCTACCGCGGCGTCGTGGGCGAGCAGCAGAGCGCCGCCGTCGGCCTCCCGGCCGGTGACCGGGTCGACCTCCCGGCCTGGATGGCCCGGATCCGCCGGGTCTGACCCCGGCCGCACACGGGTCCGGTGCCCGACACACATCCCCGG
>NZ_JADQDD010000439.1 GCF_019263595.1 Pseudonocardia sp. KRD291
ACCGACGGCGACGAGATCAGGCAGCTGATGCAGCGCCTGGAGGACGCGATGAACTCCCGGGAGCTGGACCTGCTCGACGACATCCTGTCCGAGGACTTCGTCCGGCACTGCGAGGCCACCCCGGACTTCGACGTCCGCAGCCGGGAGGACTTCAAGGACTTCCTGCGGTCGAACACCGAGTCGTTCCCGGACAACGTGCAGACCTTCCGGCACGTCGTGGTCGAGGGCGACCGGGCCGGGATCTGGTGCACCTACGAGGGCACCCAGCAGGGACCGCTCGGGCCGTTCCCGGCCTCCGGCAAGAAGGCCGCCTTCGACTTCGGCGGGGTGTTCCGGGTCCAGGACGGCAAGTTCGCCGAGTCCTGGATCACCTGGGACAACATGACGATCCTGGGCCAGCTGGGGCACCTGCCCGCGCCGTGATCGGTAGCCGACGACGAGCCACGCGGAACGGCCGTCGGCCGGCGTGACCTCGTGTACCGGGCCGGCCGAACGCACCCGGGCGACTGGACGCGGCCACGGTCTGTCCCCTCGACGATCTCAGTGCGCCGCGGCGTCCCAGCTGCGTCCGTAGCCCACCGAGACCTCCAGCGGCACCGACAGCTCGGCGGCCGCGGCCATCTCCCGGCGCACGAGCGTCTCCAGCACGTCCCGCTCGCCCTCGGCGACCTCGATCACGAGCTCGTCGTGCACCTGCAGCAGCATCCGGCTGCGCAGGTCCTCGGCCCGCAGCGCCTTGTGCACGCCGAGCATCGCGACCTTGATGATGTCCGCGGCGCTGCCCTGGATGGGGGCGTTGAGCGCCATCCGCTCGGCCATCTCGCGGCGCTGGCGATTGTCCGAGACCAGGTCGGGCAGGTATCGGCGGCGGCCCATGATGGTGGCCGTGTAGCCGTCCTTGCGGGCCCGGTCGACGACGCCGGCCAGGTAGTCGCGCACCCCGCCGAAACCGGCGAAGTAGTCGTCCATCATCCCCTTGGCCTCGTCGGTCGAGATCCGCAGCTGCGCGGACAGGCCGTAGGCCGACAGACCGTAGGCCAGGCCGTAGTTCATCGCCTTGATCTTGGCCCGCTGCTCGATCGAGACGTCGGTGGCCTCGACGCCGAACACCCTGGCCGCGGTCTCGGCGTGGAAGTCGTGCTGCGAGCGGAACGCCTCGATCAGCGCGGCGTCCTCGGACAGGTCGGCCATGATCCGCATCTCGATCTGGCTGTAGTCCGCGGTCATCAGCTCGGTGTACGCGGTGCCGCCGGAGCCCGCCGCGCCGTCGCGGCCCACCACGAACGCGTCCCGGATCCGGCGCCCGGCCGCGGTGCGGATCGGCACGTTCTGCAGGTTCGGGTCGGTCGAGCTCAGGCGCCCGGTGGCCGCGATCGTCTGCGAGTACGTGGTGTGGATCCGGCCGTCGTCGGCCACGGACTTGATCAGCCCGTCGACGGTGACCTTGAGCCGGGTCGCGTCCCGGTGCAGCAGCAGATGCTGCAGGAACGGGTGCTCGGTCTGCTCGAACAAGCTCTGCAACGCGTCCGCGTCGGTGGTGTACCCGGTCTTGGTGCGCTTGGTCTTGGGCATGTTCAGCTCGTCGAACAACACGACCTGCAGCTGCTTGGGCGAGCCGAGGTTGATCTCCTTGCCGATCACCTCGTAGGCGTCCGACGCGGCCTGGCGGACCTGGGAGCCGAAGTCCGACTCCAGCCCGGACAGGTAGTCCGCGTCGACGGCGATCCCGGCCGACTCCAGGTCCGCCAGCACGAACGCCAGCGGCAGCTCCAGCTCGGCCAGCAGCTCGGACCCGCCGCGCTCGGCCAGGTCCGCGTCGAGCGCGTCGGAGAGCTCCTGCACCGCGGACGCGGCCAGCATCTCCGTCTCGGCGGCCGCGTTGTCGGCCTCGTCCTCACCGCCGAGCAGGGACAGCTGCCCGTCGCCCTCGGTCTCGGTGCGCAGCTCCCGGCGCAGGTAGCGCAGGGCGAGGTCGGCCAGGTCGAACGTGCGCTGCCCCGGCTTCGCCAGGTAGGCGGCGAGCGCGGTGTCGCTGGTCAGCCCGTCGAGGGTCCAGCCGCGGGCCCGCAGACCGTGCAGCACGGCCTTCACGTCGTGCGCCGCCTTCGGGACCGACGGGTCCGCCAGCCACGCACCGAGCGCGGCCTCGTCGTCCGGGGTGAGCGTGGCCAGGGCGAGATAACCGGCCTGCGGCACCCCGGCCGTCGCGCCGGCCGCCCGCGCCTCGACGCTCGGCTCGCCGACCGCGAACGCGATCCCGGTCAGGTCCCGCGCGGCCACCGGCCCGGCGACCCCGCCGAACGAGAGCGCCACCCGGCGCCCGTCGCGGGTGTGCTCGTCGAGCCAGGCGCGCACCGAGCCGGGCTCGATCACCGCGCCCTGCACCGAGAAGCCCTCCTCGGCCTCCGGCTCGGCCGAGGACAGCGTCGCGAACAGCCGCTCGCGCAGCACCCGGAACTCCAGCTCGTCGAACAGCCGGTGCACCGCGTCGCGGTCCCACGGCCGCACCTCGAGCTGCGACGGGTCGGAGCCGAGGTCGACGTCGCGGACCAGCTCGGTGAGCTGGCGGTTGAGCAGCACGTTCGCCAGGTTGGCCCGCAGCGCGTCGCCCGCCTTGCCCTTGACCTCGTCCACCCGGTCGGTCAGCTCGGCCAGCGAGCCGAACTCGCGGACCCACTTGGCCGCCGTCTTCTCCCCCACCCCGGGGATCGAGGGCAGGTTGTCCGAGGGGTCCCCGCGCAGCGCCGCGAAGTCGGGGTACTGCGCCGGGGTCAGGCCGTAGCGGGTGTCCACCTCGGCCGGATCGATCCGGCCCAGGTCGGACACGCCGCGCTTCGGGTAGAGCACCGTGACGTGGTCGGTGACCAGCTGGAACGCGTCCCGGTCCCCGGTGGTGATCAGGACGTTCATGCCCTGCGCCTCGGCCTGCGTGGTCAGGGTGGCGATCAGGTCGTCGGCCTCGTAGTTCTCGACGGCGAAGACCGGGATGTTCAGCGCCGCCAGGACCTCCTTGATGAGGTCGATCTGGCCGCGGAAGTCGTCCGGGGTGCTCGTGCGGTTCGCCTTGTAGTCGGCGAAGCGCTCGGACCGGAACGTCTTGCGCGAGACGTCGAACGCGACGGCCAGGTGCGTCGGCTCCTCGTCGCGCAGGAGGTTGATCAGCATTGCGGTGAAGCCGTAGACGGCGTTCGTGGTCTGCCCGGTGCCGGTGCGGAAGTTCTCCGCCGGCAGCGCGAAGAACGCCCGGTAGGCCAGCGAGTGCCCGTCGAGCAGGAGCAGCCGCGGCGTGTCCTCCTTCTTCGAGGTGGACGTGCCGGAGCCGGCCTTGGCGGGGCCGGCCTTACG